>CALLVY010000320.1 GCA_938015925.1 uncultured Saprospiraceae bacterium | reverse complement strand
AAGCAAGATCGATGTAGCTGCAGCTCAAGCCAATCAAGATCAAAGCGCCAATGACATTGCCCTAAGTGTAGCCACTGCTTATCTGACGGTCTTGTTCAATGAAGATCAACTGGAAAATGCCAATTCCAGAACCTCGCTGACGCAAACACAATTGGAACAAACCAATCGACTCATCAGAGCTGGGACTCGCCCGGAAAGTGACCGACTGGACATCGAAGCCCAATTGGCACAAGATGAACAAAACCAAGTGGGGCGCCAAAATGACCTGGAGATCAGCTTACTCAACTTAAAGCAACTGTTACAATTGCAGCCAGATTATAATTTGAGAATAGAGCGTCCGGCTATGGATTTTCCTGAAGACAATACGGTAGAAACTTTTAAGCTGAAAAGCATTTATGAGAAAGCATTGACGGCTCAGCCAAGTATCAAAGCAGGAGAACTGAACATGAAAAGTGCGGAGCTAGGAATCAAAATTGCCAAATCCAATAAGATGCCAAGCCTTACCGCTTTTGCCCAATTGAATAGTAATTTTTCTTCTCGAGCTCCAGATACCAATACTGGAACCCGCGGCTATAAAACAGAGCCAGTTGTTGGTTTTGGTGACGCTACTCAAGTTCAAATCGGCCCTAATGTTGTGGATGTTCGATTTCAGGAATTACTCACTCCGCCAGAATTTTTCACCCAAAGATACTTCGACCAAATCGGTGAAAACTTTGGACAGCAAATCGGCCTTAGCCTTAGCATTCCGATTTATAATAATAGTCAGACCGACATTGCAATGGAGCGTGCGGAGCTAAACATGAAGTCAACAGAGTTGAACAACAACATTATCAAGCAAAGACTAAAGCAAGACATCCAGAGAGCCATTGCAGATGCCAAGGCAGCAAAAAAAGCATTGGATGCTTCTCAAAAGTCTGTTGATGCTTTAAAACTGGCTTATGAGAATACAGAAAAACGATTTAAATTAGGAGCGGTTAATACTTTCCAATTTACGACTGCCAAAAACAATTGGGATCAAGCAAAAGTAAGCTTAATTGTTTCTAAATATGATTACCTTTTCAAATTGAAAGTAGTAGACTTCTACCAAGGCAACAAAATTACTTTAGACAAATAATCCGACTTAGCTTAAGTAAGCAATCGCTGACTTAGAAGTTGTTTTCAAATAGGCAAGTGATCTATTGTACAACAATTTCTTATTAAAAAACAAGTACTCAACAACATGGCCAAACGAAAAAAAAATACCTTAATCTTTGCACTAGTAGGACTCACGCTCCTATTATTAGCATATGCTGTCTATCAAAAAAGAGGGCAGTCTGATGCAGAAGAAGTAACCGTAGAAGAGGTAGAAGAAAGAGAGATCATGGAACGAGTAGCGGCGAGTGGAAAAATATATCCAGAAACAGAAGTAAAAATCAGTTCCGATGTTTCGGGAGAAGTGGTTCAATTAATGATCGAAGAAGGAGACTCGGTGGTAAGTGGTCAATTACTCGCAAAGGTCGATCCTGATGCCTTTCAATCAGCGGTTGAAAGAAGTATCGCCAGTGTCAACAATGCCAAAGCACAAGCAGCCAATGCAACAGCAGGGATCGAACAAGCCAAAGCCCAAATCGCGCAAGCTACAGCAGAGGTCGAACGTGTTCAATCTCAGATCATCAATGCCAAAGCGATCCATGAAAGAAATATTCCCTTGATTAAAGATGGTGTAATTTCACAAGCCGACTTTGATCAATCGCTCTCCAATTTGCAATCATTAGAAGGGAATCTCAAATCGGCTAAAGCCAATTTAGAATCTGCCAAAGCCAGTAAGACCTCAGCCATTGAAAGTGCCAAAGCAGCAGGCTTTACTGTAAAAAGTACGGAAGCTTCGCTTAAGGAAATGAAGACTAATTTGAGTCGAACGTCCATCTACGCTCCGCATAATGGGATCGTTTCTCAACTCAATATTGAAAAGGGAGAACGCGTAGTAGGAACGGCTCAAATGGCTGGAACCGAAATGATGCGCATCGCCAATCTCAATGCGATGGAGGTCCAGGTAGATGTAAGTGAAAATGATGTACTCCGCGTTTCTTTAAACGATGAGGTAGAAATCGAAGTAGATGCTTATATCGGTCGAAAGTTCATTGGGAAGGTTACTCAAATTGCCAACTCTGCAAGTAGTGCGGGAAGTCTGACGACTGACCAGGTCACCAATTTTGTGGTGAAAATAAGTGTCGACCCTGCGTCCTATCAAGACCTTATTAGCCAAACAAAACCCTACCCTTTCCGACCAGGAATGTCTGCTTCTGTAGAAATTACTACTCGCGTTGTAGCAGATGCGCTTAGTGTACCGATTCAGGCAGTGACAACCAGAGAGGAAAAAGTAAAAAAGAAAAAAGGGGAGAAGAAAAAAGCATCTAATGCCCAAAAAGTAAATACTAAAAAAGAAGATTTGGTCAAAGAAGTCGTTTTTGTTATCCGAGCAGATACCGTCGCGATGTTAGAGGTAAAGACAGGTATTCAGGATGATAGTTATATCCAGGTACTTAATGGCTTGGCAGTAGGAGATCAAGTAATCACCGGGCCTTATTCTGCGGTTTCTAAAAAACTAGAAGAAGGCGATGAGGTAAAAGTGGTAGATGAAGAAGATTTGTATAAAAACAAAAAGAAATAAGACAAGTGCTTACTTTCCTAAAAGATCCAGCAGCCTAAGTGGTTACTGGATCTTTTTTATTTCAGGTAAAATTCCACAAGCTTAGGAAGGTCAAAGTAAGAACGGGCTTTCCAGTATCAAGTCGTGGAGTTGACCTAAGCCCAACTTTCTAGGTTCCTAAAAAAAATTATCTTTACCTTGATTTGGTACACTTTAATGTACCTAGTACAATTCCAGCGCCTAAAAATGTGTTTAATGCTGGAAGCTGTTTTTAAAACAAACCGTTCTTTGATAAATTCCGTGGTCAAGTAAAAAGAAGAAAAAACGCTTATTGCAGTCGCTTTTTTTTGATGGACTTACACAAGGGATTTATCAAAGAATCAATAAAAATTCATACCATCGAAAATTCATCCAATAAAGCCTTAATCATTTTCATCAAAAACGCCGAAAAGGGAAAAGTAAAAACCCGTCTGGCCAAAACCCTTGGAGATGACCAAGCCTTGAAAATTTATCATGCCCTAGTCAAGCATACGCGAGAGATTGCCCTGGAAGTTGATGCACAACGTCATGTTTTCTACAGCAAACATATTGAATACAATGACGAATGGTCTGCTGTTAATTTTTCCAAACATGTTCAACATGGTAAGGATCTGGGTCAACGCATAGAACAGGCCTTCTCTGCGACTCTGGAGCAACG
>CALLVY010000319.1 GCA_938015925.1 uncultured Saprospiraceae bacterium | reverse complement strand
AATACTTTCAGTCTTTAGTTTGTTTTTCTAAAGAATATATATGGTTGATCGAAACGAAAGAAGGAAAGGGAGGCTAGTCAAAAAAATGTCTGACATGAGGAAATATATTTCCGAACCGCTTGCGGACGGGTTGCTTTTTTGACGAGGGTTTTGGTTACTCGTATCTTTTTGCCGAATGCAAAAGTAACATGCCGTAGGCCACCGCCATCAGGCGGCCTTTGATTAAGAAATCAAGTGGTATTCTTCCCATGAAAAAGAAATCTTAGGTTCAAGTATTAAAATAATTTTAAACTGACAAAGTAGTATTACTTATCTAATGCTAGATATCTATTCTCCTAATTCTTCTAAGTAAAGCCTAAGCTCCTTTTCTTATTTATCTATTCGCAGAGCGTGCAAATCTATGGTCTCTGGAAGACTCAGAAACCGAGGAACCAAATCCACAGATTTCTTTATACTTTTTCGTTGCTCCTTTCTTTAGTAATTTTCTAACCTCCGGATCGAAGTACAACATGCATACGATCCTTGCGAAAGTATCCTTATTTTGCCCTATCCCTTGCCTTCTTACCAACATACCACAGCTCTGATCAATGTATTCAGAGATGCTTTCGTTTTCAAAAGATACCACTGGAATACTTTGCGATAAGGCCGTTCGAATTACTTTACCGACTCTTTTGGCAGTGGGTAAAAAGAGAACAGAGATTCCTAGTGTTTCCCAATTTAGCGCAGCTTCATCGTGCTTAGGGATTACTTCTACATTGGGGCCAACCTTGTAAATTCTAGAAAGGGTCAATACCGTTTCGGATTGCTCTAAATCACAAATTACTTTAAGGCTAATCCGCTTGTGATGCTTAAAAGTAACTCGGTGATACAATTCCGAAAAACAAGAAATCACCAAATCTAGCTCCACATCAGAGAGCTGTTCGGCTATTGCCAAAACATTAAATTTTTCCATTTTTGAATTATTTGTTTGGGTCTATCAAACCTTTGCAAAAAGCAATACTATGCTTTCCCAAAGTGTATTGATTTCACACTGGGTTTTTTATAGTTTCTTTGGGCTAAAGGCAATTTTGTAACCTGATGAAAGTAAGTTGTTGAGACCAACTAAGATTAGAGTCTTAACTGTCCTGAACTTCCGTTTCAGGTTTTGGTGTCGAACTAAAATCGACGACTTAATAAGGTGGGTATTGAATTTGTAGTAAATTCCTAGGTGCAATATTAAGATGCAGCAGGATTATACTAGAGAGCGCGTATTATTTTGTCTTTATGGAACTGGGAGAATTAAAAGAAATGTTCTTTTCTGTTTAATTATGTATTCAAGATGACACTTTCTAATATCAGGAAACATCTATAAGTCACCCTTTTGTGACAGGGCATTTTTTATTAATATTTATTATTGCTATTTATAAGGCTTAGTTAATCAAATATTTAACAAACATTCCAATATTCTCCATTTTAAAATCTACTGAAAGAAGTTATCAATTTATGAAGTGCTTATTTGATTAAAAAAAGCATTCTTCAAAAAAAAGCATTTAAAACTTTCCCAATTTTAAAAAAAATCCCATATTGGGAACAGTTCATTAATAGTAATATACTCACATAAATAACCAAGCTTGTTAAATGAATAGACGTTCTTCCTCTATCCGAATTTTTATTGTCGAAGATGATCCGATGTATATTCGACTAGCTAAGTACACCGCAGAGCTAAACTCAGAGCATGAAGTCAGTGTATTCCAAACTGGCCAGGAATGTTTGGATAACCTTTTTCTTAATCCAGATATTATCTCTCTCGACTATTCCCTATCGGATATGACGGGTAAAAAAATTTTGGAGAAGATCAAAGCTTATAATAGTAACATAGGCGTTATCATTTTATCTGGACAGAGTGATGTTTCGGTAGCGGTAGAATTATTAAAGTTTGGCGCTTATGATTATATCGAAAAAAATGAGGATGCAAAAGATCGCTTTCAAAAGGCACTAGAGAATATTAAGAGCAAAATCAATTTGCAGCAAGAGGTAGAAGAACTTAAAGATAAATTAGGGCATAAATATAGTTTTGAACACACCGTGATTGGTCATAGTCCAATCATTCAAAAAATGCTAAAGCTTTTACAGAAAGCGATAAAAACCAATATCTCTGTTTCTATTACCGGAGAGACCGGATCGGGAAAGGAAATCGCAGCACGATTGATTCATTATAATTCTGAGCGCCGCAAAGGCAAATTTGTTGCGGTCAATGTATCTGCGATTCCCAAGGAGTTATTGGAGAGTGAATTATTTGGTCATGAAAAAGGAGCCTTTACGGGCGCCAATACCCGCAAGTTGGGTCAATTTGAATTGGCCGATAAAGGTTCTCTCTTTTTGGATGAAATCGCGGATTTGGACTTTAGCATGCAAGCCAAATTATTGCGAGCGATCCAAGAGCGGGAAATCGTTCGGGTCGGTGGTATTCAAACCATTAAATTTGATACCAGGATCATCGTTGCCACCCATAAAGATTTGTCTAGAGAAGTGGAACTCGGTAATTTTCGGGAAGATTTGTACTATCGGCTTTTGGGCTTACCGGTGCATGTACCGCCGCTACGAGAAAGAGGTAGTGATATTTTATTACTCATGCGTCACTTTCTAAATGAATTTACTGAAGTCAATAAACTAGGAAAAATAACGGTAGATAAAAAAGCCAAAGAGAAATTGATGAGCTATCATTTCCCTGGAAATGTAAGAGAGCTAAAAGCTACAATCGAATTGGCTGCCGTAATGAGCGAAGACAATCACATCAAAGCAGAAGACATCAATTTTAACAGCCCCAAGAAGTCTTCTTACTTTTTGAATAAAGAGTTAACTTTAAAAGAATTTAATTCCAATATTATTCATCATTTTCTAGAAAAGTACGATCGAGATATCTTATTGGTGGCTAAAAAATTGGATATTGGAAAATCAACGATCTATAGAATGCTAAAAGAAGAGAACTCTTCCTTTAAATAAGTGCTTGGTCGATTTTAGCACAAGGTGTAATAAATTTCGGCTAGCATCATTTCGTACAAAAGGTTTATGAAAAAAAAGATGGCATCTACTATAGATTATAAATTGCATTACGAGCTCTTAGTGGCACTCCATACGGATTCTGGCAAGCCTCTTAATGCCGATTCTTTATTGGCCATTTTACAGAAGCACTTGGATCTAAGCAGGGCCAGTATCTGGAGGCAGCAGCAGCAAGATTTTTCCTTAATGAGCGCCTCCCCTAGTCCGACTTCCAAGTCTTCCATCGAACCTCATTTGCCCTTAGTTGCACAACATCTGATCTCCCAAAAAATCATTCTCTTTGGCGATTGGTCCATAGAAAAATTGGCTATTCTCCCTTTTGATGATCAGTCCATTTTTATTTCCCTCAAAAATATTGGCCTCCTTTACTTACAAATGAGACCACCTGCAATTACTACTAGAACTTTTTGGGAATCCCTCCTTCCTGCTTTCGACCAATGGGCACAAGCTTTATCCGCCACCCCCCAGGTATCGGAAAGTAGCGCTACGGAAAAAATGCAAGTACGACATCAGAGCGCTTCAAAAAAGGAAGAGAATTTTCAGGAAATTTTAAACTTATCCGGGATCGGAACTTTTGAGTATTTTCCTTTGGAAAAAAAGATAAGATTATCCACAAAAACTGCGGAGATATTGGGCTCCGAAAATTTAGCAAAAGAAATTACCTTCAATCAATACATCCAGGATTTTATACCAGAACATACTCAGGAAGAAGTAAAACATCATATTGAAAAAGCGATCGCTACCAATACGGTTCTTGACATTGACACCCGACTAAAGAAAAAAGACGGTACCGTCTTTTATGCCAACATTAAATTAGCCACAAAAAGCGAGGAAGGAAATACGGATTTGGCTTATGGCTCTATCAAGGACATTACGGAACAATACCGTTATATCAAAAGTTTACGTACCAGTGAAAATAATTTGATCGAAGCCCAAACCCTGGCTAAACTTGGGAGCTATGACTATGACTTAAAGAAAGACAAAATCACCTGGTCGCCAGAGACTTTTAAAATCTTTGGAATGGATCCGAATTCCTCCGAGCCTACTTATGAGGAGTATCGAAACACTTTGGTTCACCCTGAGGACAAGGAATATTTTTTTGATAAAATCAGCAAAGTTTTCCTTACCGGAGAAGCTTTTGAAATAGAAGGTAGGCAACTAAAGATAGATGGAACAATTATCCACACGATCAACACGGGAAAAGGCATCCTAAAAAACGGTAAAGTTTCCAAAGTTGTGGGAACGACTCAGGATATTACCGAACGGAAATTAGCAGAACAAAAAGTACTTGAATCCAGTCAAAAATATACGCAACTTTTCAATAACCTTTACGACGCTGTAGTGATCACCGACATGGAAGGACGGATGATTGACAGCAATAAATCTGCCCAAAAAATGTTGGGCTATAATGCAGAAGATTTAGCTCAGCTTTTTATACCAGACATCGTACACCCCGATGACATGGAGAAGTCAAAAAAGTATTTGGAACGATTGGTCAGTGATGGTTACTACAGCGATTATCAAGGAAGGATATTGCGGAAAGATGGCCAAATTGTATACGTCCAGGTCAACTCCAATGCGATATATGAAAATGGGAAATTAGTAGGCTCCAGAGATATTGTAAGAGACATTACCGAGCTAAAAAAAGCCGAACAAAAAAGAGAAGAACTCCTGGCAGAATTGGAACAAGTCAATCAGGAGTTGCGCGATTTTGCTTATGTGGTATCGCATGATTTAAAAGCTCCCTTACGCGCCATTAGTTCTTTATCGCAGTGGTTGTATGAAGACTATCAGGATAAACTCGGACCAGAAGGCAATGAACAATTAAAATTGCTGATTAATCGCTCCAATCGCATGCATAATTTTATAGAAGCGATCTTGGAATATTCTCGTATTGGTCGCATTCAATTGAATGAAGAATGGGTCAATTTATCTTTAATGATTGAGGAGATCGAAGACATTCTGGTATTGCCAAATCATATTACGATTCAGATTCCCCAAAAACTACCCAAGTTTTATGGTCAAAAAGTTCGACTGGTGCAAGTATTTCAAAACCTCCTCGACAATGCCATCAAATACAATGATAAAGAACAAGGTCGAATTTGTATCGAATGGGAAGATATTGGTAGTCATATAAAATTTTCCATTAGCGATAATGGCCCTGGCATTGATCCAAAATACCACGATAAAATTTTTAAAATCTTCCAAACCTTACACTCCAGAGATGATATTGAAAGTACAGGAATAGGACTCACCATTGTAAAAAGAATCGTCCAGCTATACGAAGGAGAGATCAAAGTATCCTCTGTTCCCGGCCAATCCACTACTTTTGAATTTACCCTAAAAAAATTGTAGATTTGACAATTGCCATAAGCTTAATGGTCATTAACAGAGCTCCATAAATGTAAACAACATGAAACCCGTCCTACTGATAGAAGATGATATTGTTGATGCCTTGACGGTAAAACGAGCTTTCAAAGAATTGGGCGTTAATAATGAATTACTGCATCGTCAAAATGGAGAAGAAGCACTTGCTTTGGTAGCGGAACAACCTCATTTATCCCCTGCCCTCATTCTTTTAGATTTGAATATGCCCAAGATGGGTGGATTTGAGTTTCTGGAAAACATCCAAAAAAATAATTTATTAGCTGATGCTCCAGTAGTCGTTTTAACAACTTCTACCGAAACCCAGGATCGGATGCAAAGTCAGGATTATCAGATAGCAGGCTATTTGGTAAAGCCTGTAAATTTTCAAACCTTTTTGGAAATGATTCATTCTCTTCATCCTTTTTTGAGCTTCAATTAATTCCCTATTTCGATTTTAATTCGTTCTTAACCAAGCTATTTTTTCGGTTGGTATAAGTACAAATGTTACCCAAAGCTAAAAACAAAATGAAATTATTATTACTAGAAGATGACCTTGTCGACCAAATGGCTTTTAAGCGATGGATGGCTAAAGAATTGAGTGCTTGTCATCTGAGTATCGCGAGTTCTATCGAAGAAGGGAAAACAAGTATACAAGGAAATGACTTTGATTTATTTATCTGTGATTTCTTTCTACCAGATGGTGATATTTCGGACTTTTTAAAATGGGTCGATCCCGCTCAGGTGATCTGTATATCTGGCATTAGCGATCCCAAGCAATTGCAGCGTATTAAAACACTTGGAATCAATCAATTTTTCTTTAAAGATCCACAACTTAATTATCTCCAACAATTAAAAAACCACATTCTTTACCTCAATAAAGCCAAGCAAGAAAAAAAAACAACACCTTCTACCGCTCCTCTTTCCTCTAGCACAAAACCACAACTGGAGCATCTCAAAAAAACATTCGACAACAACCCTGCTCCCATCAAAGACATCATCCAAATCTTTTTGGAACAAACCCCCGAACAACTAGCAGCATTAAAAAAAGCCGTGCTAGAAAAAACACCCAAAACCTGTCATGCACTTGCCCATCGTTTAAAGTCTAATTTCCGTATGATGGGGCTTCACAAGTCTATGAAAAAATTGGAGGAAATCGAAGGGACTTATTCTGACGTAGCTAAAAAGCATCAGCATTTTATCAATATGGTGGAAGAAATCCAGGCAGAAGCCCAACTAGCTTATCAGTCTTTACACAAAGAATTAGAAACCCTTTAAGAAATTCTCTTTTGAAAAAACAAATCCCCTTACAGATTGATTTCCTCGCTTACCAAGCTCAGTTGAAGACGCTTAGAAAGGAAAAGAAAACGTATCTGTGGGATCCCATTCGACAAAAACATTTGGTACTTCTTCCGGAGGAGTTTGTTCGCCAATTGGTGGTTCTTTATCTTTTGGAAGAAAAGGGATTTAATAAAAATCGGATAGGCATAGAAAAAGGAATTAAAGTCAATGGGCTCGCGAAGCGATGTGATATATTGGTCTATAATCAGTTGGTGGAACCGATCTTATTAGTGGAGTGTAAAGCTCCGGAGGTCGCCTTAAATCAAAGTACTTTCGAACAAATTGCGCGGTATAATCTTCCTTTGCAAGTCGACTTTTTAATGGTCACCAATGGTCGTCAAACCTATTGCTGTAAAATGGATTATGAAGAAGAAAGTTTTGAATTCCTGGAAGAGATTCCAAGTTTGGAAAGCATTGAATCAAGTAGCGATAGCTAGCAAATCCCCTTTTAAACATTCAGCCACCACCTCAACAAGCAGGCAACTCCAATTCCCAAATAATTCCCAATTGCAAAGCCCACCAAACCCGTAGCCATCCCCGAAAAAATCAAAGTCCGATTGCGAATCGAACTGGCCACCTGCCCAATAAACACCGGCCCATACAAAGCCGCAGTAGAAGTAATCAAAGTCGTATCCCGATCAATCCGAAATAAGGCAGAAAGGAAAAAATGAAAAGCAACAGTAATCGACAAAACCAAAGCGGTATACCAAACAACTTCTCCTCCTCCATTCCAAATTTCAGAAAAATCAGAGAGTAATCCTACTGCAATACAAAACATCAACAAAAGATATTCGCCCCATTCAAAAGCTCCTTCAATCGCCCGGACTCTGGGAATAAAAGAAACCAAAACACTAAAGCTAGTTAGCAATAAAATAATCAGGCTACTCGATTTTAATGCGCCAGTCACCAACAAGGTCAAACCAACCGAAGCGGCAATAATCAATATCGTCAAACCAAAGGCTTCGCCTGTTCCTCGCCAAGTGATTTTTGTTCCCGCTTCCACAGGCGATTCTTCCTGCATCCCTTTTTCTCCTTCAAAGTCTGGTAAAAACCAACCCAAAAATCGATGCGCAACAGAGGTCAGAAATAACAAATAAATACCTCCACAAAAAATATCCGCCCCATTCATCAAGACATACAATTCTTCTTCTGCCCCCAAGGCCAAACCTATGGCCTGCATATTTGGAATACCTCCTGTATACACCCCAACCAACATTCCAGAGATCATCCAGTTGTCAAACTTCGTTACCGGAAATAAAAAAGCCACGAGCAAAGAAGCGACTACCCCACTCGCCACGCACAGCGCAAAAGACAAAATCGTTTTGGGAGCATACCGAAACCAAGCGCGTAAATCGGTAGCGTAGAGGAGCATGGGAATGGCCAGTAAAATCGTAGCCTCGCTAAAGGTGGTGGAGATGGCTTTGTCCATCGGCAAGGTACTGATATTTGCCAAGATGATTCCCAAACCATAGGCCAAAACTACGGGGCTTAACCATTTTTCCAAGCGAATCCATTTCACCAAATAGATGGCTAGTAATGGTCCCAGGAGAATGAGGAGTATTTGAAAAATGAGCATGAAAGGCGTTGGGTTTATTTAGGAGTAAGGAGGAAAAAGGTAGGAAGAATAGCTTAAAACTATTTCACTTTGCTTATGCTAACTTCTTCCTCATAATCCACCAATAATTTTTGATCGCCTACTTCGGGATGCAATAAGAGCCAATTGGCTAGTGGCGTAACGAGTTGTTGTTCGATAGCTCGTTGGAGCGGGCGGGCGCCATATTGGGCATCGAAGCCAACGGCGGCCAAGTGTAGGATGAGCTGTTCGGTAAATTGCAATTGCAAACCTCTTTTCACAAAACCTTCTCGCATTCTGAGTTCGTCCAATTCCTTGCGGGTAATTTGGATAATGTGTTTGTTATTGAGTGAGTTGAAGGAGACAACGCCGTCAATACGATTGACAAATTCCGGGCGAAAAAACTGATTGATCGCAGCAAAAAAGGCCGCATTATCGGGACCACCTCCACCAAAGCCAATCGACTTATTATTGGAAGCACCTAAGTTGGTGGTCATGATAATAATGGTATTCCTAAAATTGGTAATCCGCCCAAAAGCGTCGACCAACAAACCTTCATCCAAAACTGTCAACAAGGCATCAAAAATATTCGGAGCAGCCTTTTCCACTTCATCCAAAAGCAATACCGCGAAAGGTCTTTCTCGAACTTCCTGTACCAATTTCCCAACCTCTCTCCCTCCACCAATAAAGCGATGGATTTGCCCAGGATACTGAAACTCACTCATATCGATACGAATCAAAGGAGAGGTCTTTTGCCCTTTTCCAAAAAAGTAATCGGCCAAAGCCTTGGCACTTGCCGTCTTTCCAACTCCTGTTGGTCCTGCAAAAAGCAAGGTATTGATGGGCTTGTTCGGATTATTCAATCCTGCTTTAAATATTTTCACCAAGCCCGTCAATTTTTCTACGGCATCTTCCTGACCAATCACTGCGGATTCAAAATGTCGCAAGAGTTCTTCCTGATCCAATCTAAGATCATCTCTCAAAAACAGTTCTGGCAATCCAGTTTGTTTTACAAAATTTTGGATCACTGCCGTTCGGTCTACAATCGTCTCTTCATTGAGTTGGGCTTCGCTTACGCAACGAGCGAGAAAATTAATGCCTTTTCCAGGAAAACTCTCGTAAGGATAGTAACGATGTAATAAACGATAAGCATCTTCCAGGGCGATTGCTTCAATGTCGATCTTTAGATTATTTTTACAATACTCCGCGAATTTGCCCAGTACTTTGATGACGGCTTCTTCCTTGAGTTCATCTATTTGGAGGATTTGAAAATTTTCTACAAAACCCGGTAAGAGTCTCCGCATACTTTCCAATTCTTGCGGGGTCACTTCTCCTACCAATTGCAATTTGTCTTGTTGCAAAAAAGAAATCAAAAAAGCCGCGATACTATCTTCTGCTCCTTCTCCTCCCGTCTGCAATAAACGCATGATGTCTACCACCCATAAAACACCTCCAGCAGATTGCAATTCGGCAATCAGTAGTTCTACGTTTTCTTGCCACTCCCCAAGATATTTGGCGCTAGCCGTAATGCGTTGAGACATGATCTGCCAAAACGTTTTTTGAAAACCATCTTTCCTCGATTGCCCTTTGATTTTTCGAATCGCCTGACGGAGTACGGCACTCTTTCCTACACCATGTTTCCCAACCAATAATAAATTGGCTCTAAGGTTAAACATTCGATCTACGACCGCATTTACACTATCTTCCAATTCCCAGGCAGCATCTGGATAAGCGCTGACATTTCTTTGTTGGGCTTTGCTGATCGGATACTCTACAGTGAGTCGATTGAGTACTTGGTATTTCTTTTTTTGTTGACTGGCTCCTTCGGAAAAATTTCTTTCATCATTGACCCGCAGTGTTAAGACATCCAACTGAGGACTCTTGAACATCAAATGCCGATGCAATAATTCCGGTTTTAGTCGATTGAGTAAATCTGTGGCAAAATGTTTTAGTAAAGGACGGAATTGGCGAGGATCATAATAGTAAAAACTCTCTTCCAATAGTGGCACATAGCATTCATAATAACCTTGAAAAGTTTCTCCAAAGACAACAGGTACTGGAATGGTCAGCGTTTCTGACATCGGATAGGCGCCGCTAGGCTCTCGATACGTAGGTCTGATTTTGATGTCAACCACTTTGAGTTTGGGTTCGATGATATCCATCAACCAATAATTGTCTTCCTTCTTGTACATGCGTTGCAACTGATCCAGCAGTACCGCTTTGATCGTCTTCAAATCCTTTTCTACCACTTCATAATCGGTACCGACCAGAATTCCCAAGACG
>CALLVY010000318.1 GCA_938015925.1 uncultured Saprospiraceae bacterium | reverse complement strand
AAAATTCCACTCTAGTCTTAAGTCACTGATTCTCAAGGCTTTCAATTTGAAGATATCTTTCCAATCTAAATCTTTAAACTTCCTTCAAGCCACATACGCTCCAAGCCAATGAATCTACTGATGCGCCATACATCCGTTTTTGGTTTTTTATAATAGACTTAAGCTTGGTCATGTTAGGAGATTTTATTCATTTATTAAAATCCTATTCCGCTTACCCAAACTTCCACCATTTCTTATTTTTTTCTAAGCCTTCATCAGTAGCGCAAAAGCTCTCTCCATGCCCCACTCCTCTTCATCTGGCAATTTCTGCCAACTTATTGGCTCAATTAAAATCCTGGTATTCACCGTTTCCTCCCAAACAATCGAAAAGCCTTTCTGCTCCAAGCTACGCACAATTTCTTTTCCTATTTTTATAGCCTCCACATCTTCTTCATTGATGCTATCAAAAGCCAAATACAAATTACCTATTTCTGGTAAAATGGCTCTCTCTAAATCTTGAGTGTGGTAAAAACAAAACCCTCTTGGCAGTACATCATGCTTTTTTAGTTCTTCTTTCACTTTGCCCACATCCTCATAGCCATCCTGTTTTGTGTATCCTGCCTTGTTCAGCGCGATGATACCATTTGAATTTAGCTCATCAAAGGCTTCTTTTAGTTTTGTAAAATCGTTTGGTTTTTTCCAATTCTGACTTTCTTTTATTAGTAGGTCAGATTGTTCTTTTATTTCTTGTTCAATCCAATTTTTGTCAATTTCTTCGTTGTATAGCATTTCTACTATTCCTTCCAAAATTTCTTCTAGTGTATCGAAACCAAATCTGACGTCTTTATAAATTTGTTCCGCGGCTTCTTCTTTTAATTTATTGGTCATTTCTTGTGGAAAGGTTTAGTCTTAAAATAATGTTTGGTCTTATATTTTTTTATGGCTTGGGCACCTACTGCTTTCAATCCTTACTCCTCCAATGCTCCTTGCTCAAGGAATACCACCTATCTCTACACCGAGAACTTGGTAGTGGCCAGAGGCCGATAGCCATCTCGGATGGAATGCAATAGCATTCACCGAGCCAAGGGCAAAAAAAACACCTGCGGACGCTCGGTAAATGCTAATGCATTTTAACCGAATCGGATTCCCGGCCTCTGGCCACTGCCAAATACTTTCAATAGTAAAAGACTAATAGACGCCCCCAAATCTACTCCACAATACTCAAACTCATCTCAAAGCCCCGAACCTTCACCAAAGCACTCCCCGCTCCTCCTAGCGACTTCCCAACTAAAGCAAAATCATCTCCATCATTAATCAACCTCGAAATCTCCATCTTCGATTCCTCATAATCCACCTGTCCATAAGAAGTCGCCACATCAACTTGGTAATGATCTATTTGATAGAGGGGCAATTTTAGTCTTCCATATTTTCCAGTAAAATCGATTCCTTCAAAAGAAGCAATTAAGGTCTCCACGTAGAGCTTTCCTTCATAGGACTGATGGGCCGAAAAAGAAGAGCGGAGTAAAGCAATTTTAAATTCAGAATACTTATCGGAATTAGAAAGGATACTTCCTGCGGTATGGATATTAAAGTGGCTTTCGAAAACTTCGACGATTAATTTTTCGATGCTCCCTATTTCATGGTTCCCGTATTTGCCTTTGAGTTGGAGTTCCTTGGCTTGGTCTAAAACGACATCGCATTCAAATAAATCCCAATTGCCTCGGTCCATTTTTTTTATTTTTATAGCCGCATATTTACCCTTGACCTCCATGGTATTTTTGACTTCCTCGATACTTATTTTTCCTTCAAAAATATCGAGCTGCATGGTATTCACCTGTCCTGCTTCAATCTTCGAGTACTTACTTTTCAATCTAATGTTTTCGCTATTCTTTAAAAAAAGCAATCCTTCAAAAATATCAATATCGGCATCTTTTAAATTTCCAATATTGGCATTGCCATACTTGAGTTTTACCTTTAAATTGCCTTCGAGATTTCCGACATCCAGATTGCCAGAAAACAAATCTACCTCCACATTGCAGGGAAGATCTCCCACTTGAACATTGTTGTATTCGTTTTCCAAAGTGAGCTTGGCGATATTGGGCAACCACAGGGTCAAATCGGCTTTTACGATATCCACTTTTGTGGTGATCTGATCGCCATCTGTAAATTTAATTTTATGGCTGCCCCATCCAAAAAACCAAGTCGTCGAACTCCACTCTTTGATCTGAAAACCGGATTTGATTTTTATTTCGGCTCCTTCCTCTTTTACTTCCAGGCGGTACTTGGAAATCAGTTTTTCCAGATCCGCCTCTTCAGTGCCTTGCACGACAAGATTGGTTTCTATCTTTGCAAGCGGACCATCATGATAAAGCACATTTAGCCATCCTCGGCTGTGCGCTAAATGAAGGAAGGTGTTGTTGTTGACTTCAAATTCCTTGCTAATGGTTTTGGTTTTTTCATGCGCTAATTTTGCTTCAACTGGAGCGATGCACAAGAAGAGTGTGAAAAGTAAAATCCCGTTTTTTAATATTGCTTTATATACTTTGTTGTTTGTCCAATTCATCATAATAAGTTTTTAATTCAATTTCATGTAATAGTAATTCATAGAGCTTTATTCGTCGCTTGGAACATTCCAATAAATTTTTAATAATCTTTCGGTCGGGGCCATATTTTTTTAGGTCTTCCCGGTATTTGGCGGTCACTTGATCCAGTTCTTTTAGTTGATCATAAATATCCTGGTATTCCTCTGTTGCGATATTCATCGTTTTGATGAGGCTGTCTTGTTCCGCCAAGGCGGAGACCAATAGGGCTTGGTATTCGGCCAATTGTGGATCTATCTTTCTTAGATTTTCCAGGGCCATGGGATCTTCCGAAACCGTCCTTGCAGGAAAGGTAAAAAAGCCTATGAGTAATAAAAGAGAGGCCGCGATAGCAATGGGTTTCCATAAGACAAAAGACTTGGCTGGCTTTTTTTCTTTTTGAAACTCCGACCAGAATTGTTCTGTATCCGGTTGTTCCACCTGATCCAATTCATTTAAATTATCTTTGATAAAATCTTCAAAATCCTCACTCATTCTTAGTAGATTTTAAAATTTCCAATAGTATTTTTTTAGCTCTTCTAAATTGCGTTTTGGAGGTTGATTCAGAGATGTCTAATATCTCGGCAATCTCTTTATGCAAGTAGCCTTCTAGTAGATAAAGATTAAAAATTGTGCGACAGCCTTCTGGCAATTCTTGAATCGCTCGGTGTACTAATTTGATGTCATATTGGGGCGCCTCCTCTTTTTCATCCGCCCGATCAAAGCGATCTTCATAGGCAACAAAATTCATTTTGTTCGACGCCTTTAAAGCATTCAAACACTGATTGATCGTAATCCGTTTTATCCATGCTCCAATAGTCGACTCCCCTCTAAAACGCGGTAAATCTTTAAACACTAAAAAGAACACTTCTTGAATGATATCCTTGGCTTGTTCCCGATCGGCCACCATTCTCACCGCACGATTGTACATGGCAGGCATGTACTGAGCATACAGTTTTTTTTGTGCCGCGGCATTGCCTTTGATACATTCTTGTATCAGCTCTTGGATTTCGTTCGTTTGAATTGGTTGGTTCAATCTTACCGTGTTTGTTAGAAAGGCAATGGAAAAATGGAAAGGTTGGAAAATAGGGGAATTATTTTGGAAAAAATAGGAATGGAGGATGGGAATGCTTACAAACGTTCTGATAGTTGCCTTTTTCCTAGACAAAAAATAATGGGCAGTCATCTTGCGACAACTGCCCACTAAATTATTTTTTTATAAAAGGAATGATAGTAAACGATCCTTCCTAAGCAACCGCTACTCCTGCTTCCGCAACGGCATGGTCATTCTCTACACTACTTCCACTAACCCCAATAGCGCCAATGACTTCACCAGCTGCATTTTTGATCGGCATTCCGCCAGGAAAAGTGATTAAGCCTCCATTGGAGTGCTCAATATTATAAAGGGCTCCACCAGGCTGTGACAACTCTCCAATGATTCCAGTATTCATATCAAAGAAACGAGCCGTTTTTGCTTTTTTAATAGCGATATCTAAAGACCCCAACCAAGCGCCGTCCATACGGACAAAAGCGACCAAGTTTGCTCCGCCATCTACCACTGCGATGTTCATTTTGGTATCCAATGCTACAGATTTTTGCTTTGCCGCATCAATCATTTTCTCTGCTTGCTCTAAAGTAATATTCACGATATAAAATTTAAGTGATTTAAAATAATTAGGAAGCAAAAGTAAGTTAAGCTGGGCTGAATCAAGTTACGGATAAAGGTCAATCGCTTATGAAAAAAGGTCAAAATCAAGAATCCATTAAATTGGGGCTTTTCCCAAATTTGTTTTTAAAAGCTGCGCTAAAATTTGATAAATTATTGTAGCCCAAGTCCAGATAAATATCCGATGCCTTTAATCCCTCCTCTTTCATCAAGGTCCTTGCTCGTCGCAAACGCTTATCTTGTAACCACTTCCCAGGAGTCATTTTATAGGCTTTGATAAAATTGCGTTTGAAAGTGGATAGACTCATCTGGCATAGAAAAGCAATTTCATTCACTCTTAAGCTGGAATAGGCATTGTTTTCTACCACATTTTTAAAATCCGATTGTTCTTTGGAAATCAAGGATTGTAAATATTTTTCAAACGCGGTCCCGTATTTATTGACCAGGTAAAGCATCAGCTCTTCGAATTTAACCGCCAATAGATTTTCCTTAAATATGGCGGGAGCACCCACAACTGTCGCCAGTGAATTTAGATAGGAATGGATGTAATCATCATTTTCGATGACGAAGTAAGAAGGCGTTTCTTCTTCGTTTGAAGTATATTGGCTGTGTTTTTTCAAAAAATCGCGGAGCTTGCTTTCGGAGAAGAAAAAGAGTTTGCAGTAATAAACATCTTCATTCTCCAATAGCTCTGACCATAAACAATTTCCTCTCTTGATCAACAAAGATTGTTTGCTATTCACCGCCACAGAAGAATCTGCAAAATGCACCTGCTTCTTCCCTTTTTGCAAAAAGCTGAACATGTGCCAACTTAAATTCACTTTGCTTTTAAAAACATCATCGGTCATCTTGAAATCATGAACAAAGAGGTCTCGTTTATTGGATGGACTTTGAATAAATATCTCTGGTATATTTTGAATGGCCATGACTTGTTTGTCTATTTGCGAATCAGGCTTGGACTAAAGGAGGTGACGGTATTTTCCCGAAATGGATCATTTAGAACTAGCTGCTTCTATTTTCTTCTTTTCTCTAAAATATAAAAACAAAGGTAAGCCCCCTGCAATGCCGAATACAAATGTATAAATCCAAACCAAGTAAACATTCTTAATCTCTAGTCTTCTAGCTTCCTTGTAAGACCAAAAAAGAAATAGTATTACGATGAACAAAAGATCAATAATAAATGCCGTGGAAATATTATTTACAAACATTGCGCTAAAGGTATCTAATGGATGAGCATAAAGAAGAATATTTCCCGAACGAATTGTTTCTTTGATTACAAATATATTGGGGAGTAAGGTGCCTATCAGTGTTAAAACCAGATACTTGTTTTTCATAGTTGCTACTTTTAGTAACAAAGTTAAGCGAAGAGCGGCTTAAGTTCATTGACGATTGTCAATAAATCAACTGGATTTAATTTTTCTTCTTATCCTGCTTAAAGTCTCTGGGGAGACGCCTAGATATGTGGCAATATCGTATTGAGGGATTTCTCTTAATAAATGAGGTTTGTGTTCTACTAAATTTAGATATCGTTGTGTAGCATTTCTAGTTACAAAATGGGAAATCATGTCTTGGTAGATGCTTAATTCTTTTTCCATAACGATCCTGGAAAGCAATTCAAATCGCGGGAATCTTTTAAGAATTTTAGCAACCACCTGAATATCAAATACTGCTATGCTGGAGTTTTTAACGGCTTGCAAATAATGCTTGGAAGGAATCTGTTTGGTAAAACTTTCATAAGAACTTACGAAGTCATTTTCTTCGTAAAAGAATGTTGTTTTCTCTACACCGTCCACCAAATAAAACATCCTGATTATGCCCGTAATCACAAAGTAAAAAGCAGACGAAAGCTCCCCTTCTTTTAACAAAGCTTCCTCCTTCCGGACTTCGACTATGGGAACATTTTCTATGAGAAATTCTATTTCCTCTTGGTTCAGATCTAAATATTTTTGGAAGTATTTTATTAGCTGGTTTTCCATTTTTTTTATTGTGGTCTATTCGGCGGACCCTTATAATGAAAACAAATTTACAATACCATTTTTAAAGTCAAAAAATAGCGGATAAAAATCTAACATAAAAGCAAGGGACTAAATAAAAAAATGCCTGAGTAATCCGATTGACTACTCAGGCATTAGTTATTTATTACCCCAAATTAGGAGTGTTCAGGAAAAAATGGAAGGGGAATTATTCCATATCGAATATCGATTGGGGCGGTCAATGCTATGATTTAGTTTAATCCCTTCTTTGAGCTCCCTTTAAGATCGCGATTTTTCGTCAAAATCATTATTCAAAATTAAAAATTCCTTATTCAATATTCCTATCCAGAATTAAACCTCCGTTTTTTATTTTTCTGAACACTTCTAACACTAAAAACTTAATTACTTATAAATGGAAGTAATAGAAGGATCAACATTCCAAATATCAATTTCCATTTTCCAATCTCCCTTGGCATCCTTTTTCCAGATGCTTACTCCTTTTTCAAATAATTTAACTTTCTCTCCATCCTCTCCGTCGAAAGTAACCAGGATTCTATCCACAGAATAGCCTAGATCTCCGCTTTTGGAAACAAAGGCTTCTTGCGGTTCCCAGACAATATGAAAGCCTGGTAAAGCTTGAAATTCAGCTAAAGTGTTTCCAATTGCTTCATGGCCTTTGGAGATGGGTCTATCCGGAGCCATCATTAATGCATCGTTACTAATAAAACTAAAAAACGCTTCAGGAGTGGCAGCTTTTGCCCATTCTCGATTGGCATCCATTAGCTTTTTAACTTCTTTTTTCTGATTCACATTCTTTTGCGCAAAGGCAGAAGTGGTAACAGTAAACAACAAGAGTAAAAGAAATACATTTTTCATTTTTTTTGATTTTAAATATTTAAAAATACAAGCAGTTTTCAGGAGAAATAAAGCTCCCGAATACCAGGAGGAATGATTTTGCTCCTGGCATCTTCCTTGCTTATTGATTCTATGACAAAGATAAGTGGATTGAAAAAAGACCGCATGGAGAAAGCGGCCGGAGATATGGAGAATTGGAGCAAAATTAATTCTGGGTTCGATAGGCCGTAGGTGGAACACCTATTTTCTTTTTGAACAGTCTGGTAAAATATAAGGAATCTTGAAATCCCGTTTCATAGGCGACTTCACTAATCGGCAAGTCGGTCGTACTCAATAATTCTTTGGCTTTTTCGAGTCTTTTCTCGTTGATATAATTGGTAGGACTATCTTCAAATTCTTTTTTAAACTCTCGTTTAAAAGAGGACAAACTTAGATTGCATAGTTTCGCCAATTGCTCTAATTTTAAATTGGAAAACAAATGCAATCCGATCACTTCTCTTACGTGAATCGTTTTGGCAGTGTACAAACCAGCCACCAATTCCAAAATGGAATTGATATTTTTTGACTGTATTAATAAGAGGATCAGCTCCTTAATTTTTAACTCTAATAAATCATTATTTACCAAAGAAGGGTTTTGAAAATAAAATTCCAGAGAGTCGATAAACTTTGCAATAACATCACTAGATACCACCACTTGACTACCTGAACCATTGTTTTGTTTTTTAACAAGGGCTGGTAAATCTCCAGTATACAATTTCTTCAAAACTTCTGGATAAAGATGAATAGCAATCACTTCTACCTCATCATCATTGGTCTCTCTTAGTAAATCGATAAAGTGATTGCCACACTTCAGGAGTACCGCTTCATTACTTTTCAATTGAGCATTTTCTTCCGATGAAAACAATTTAGGTCCTCTTTGTTTAAAGTAAATAAAGCAACCACTATTTTGAAAAATAGCCTCATAGCGAAAAGGGGCTTTAATCTTCATTTTTTCAATGAGTACCTGACCCTGATAATTAAAATTGGCACGTGATGTAATCATACGAATTCGATTGAATTTAAATGAGTATTAGATAGGCTTAGAACTTGTTTGCAACTTAATGACAAGTAACAAACAAGCTTCTAAGATATCTCTTCTTTCATTTTTTTTGCTTTAAGACTTAAAAATCTTTCTTTACGGTCGTATACGTTTTACTAATAATTTTCCACTCGCCGTCAACTTTCATTAGGTGCATAAAATCAACAAAGGTGAAGGTTTCATACTCCAATTCTAAATGAGCATTGGCAGCATCTCCTACAATAGTAATCGCCACGATCCGAGTCTCCGTTTTTACAGCAGCATTGGAATTAACGTAGTCACTTAAAGCTTCTACGGCATTCACTTCGGTATATTTCTCTTCGTTCCATTTCATGGAGGCGGTTGGGTAAAACGCTTTTGCAATAGATTCTGCATTGTGATTGACCATTCCGTCGAAGTAGTTACTGATCGTTTTTTCAATGAGTTGCAGGTCGGTGGTTTGAGCTTGTGTTTGTATCATAAAAATTGATATTAATGTTAATGTGAAAAATAACTTTTTCATAATGAATTATTGAATCTTAATAAATTTATTTTTTCTGAAGAAGGCAATTTATGCTGCCCAGGCCAATACCTCTGAGATCGATAAGTGGTCATCATAATCTTTTCCATAATAAGCCGTATGGATTTCTTGATTTTCGTCAATTAAAAAATCGGCAGGAATTACGGGATCCTGAGTAGTACTTCTTAAGCTAAAAAATCCTCCCGTCATTGCCTTAAGCAGGTGTTCAAATTAAATCACATAATAAATTGAGCGACTTTTATTCTTATCCATCGTTAAAAAGCCTCGCCGATGCTAGGCATCGCCTACGTTTTTCGCCTCGGCTAAAAACAAAATTCATCTCAATTTATTGGTAACACAATTTTGA
>CALLVY010000317.1 GCA_938015925.1 uncultured Saprospiraceae bacterium | reverse complement strand
GGGCGATCAATGCAATGGTTTAGTTTAATTAATCATTGATGAACCAATACTTCTCCACGAATTCGCGATTTTTCGTCAAAATCATTATTCAAAATTGGCGATTCGATATTCAATATTAATATCCAGAATTAAACTTCCACCATTTTCTTTTTCTGAACAGCCCTAATTCCTTATTCAATATTCCTACCCAGCATTAAACTTTCGCCTTTTTATTTTTCTGAACAGCCTTGATTCATCACCCCTCTCCTTTTTCCAACTTAGAAAAATATTTCCTCGCCTCTTTCATCACCTTTGGCGACAAAATCAAAGTAGCCGTCATCGTAGGAATCGCCATTAAAGCAAAAGAGCCATCAATCAAATTGAGCATGGACTCTAAGGGATAAGTAGCGCCAATGATGATACTAGCGATATAGAAATAATTGTAAAAATGTTTGTGTTGAGCACCAAAAAGGAAGGAAGCACATTTGCTGCCATAATAAGAATAAGAAAACAAAGAAGAGATGCTAAAAACCGCTACGCAGATTAGGAGCAAATAATTACCTGCGCCAGAGAAGGTGCTGCTAAAGGCAGCTGCCGTAAGGCTCACGCCATTGGCGTCAGAAGATTGCCACACACCAGTTACCAAGATTGCCAAAGCTGTCAGGGTACAAACGATCAAAGTATCAATAGCAGGCCCGAGCATCGCTACCAATCCTTCGCGAATCGGTTCTGAAGTTTTTGCTGCGCCATGTGCCATCGGAGCGGTACCAATTCCAGCTTCATTAGAAAAGGCTCCTCGTCTAATCCCGAGCAAGATCAATCCGCCCACAACTCCTCCGAGAAATGGACTGCCACCATAATTATTGGCCGCAAAAGCATCGGTAAAAATCAGCATAAAATATTTTGGAACCTCCTCGATGTTTAAGAGGAGAATTAGAACTACAGAGACAAAATACAAAAGGACCATAGAGGGAACCAACTTGGCTGCGAGCTGGCTAATTCTTTGGAGTCCGCCCAGGATCACAATGGAAGTGATGATGGCCAGGCATATGCCGATGGTAAGATTGCTGGAAAAATTATTTTCAATATTTTGAGGTTGCAATAAAATATCCTGAATCGCTTGCGTCAGTTGATTGACATTAAAAACGGGCAGTGCGCCAATCAATCCTGCAAGGCTAAAAAAGACGGCGAGTGGTTTCCATTTTTTTCCCAAACCTTCCATGATAAAATACATTGGGCCACCTTGGATTTCTCCTGCGGAATCTTTGCCACGGTATAAGATGGCTAAAGTAGAAGTAAAGAATTTGGTACCCATACCAATAATACCACTTACCCAAATCCAAAAAATAGCTCCTGGTCCACCGATAGCGATCGCTACCGCTACTCCAGAAATATTTCCCATACCGATGGTTGCAGAAAGTGCCGTTGTCAAGGCTTGGAAGTGACTGATTTCTCCTGGATCATTTGGGTCATCGAATTTGCCTTGTAAGACCTGAATGGCGTGCCCAAGATAGCGGAAGGGAAGGAATCGGCTATAGATTAAAAAAAAGAGTCCACCTCCTACGAGTAAGAGGAGTAAAGGCAAACCCCATACTGCTGAAGCAAAAGCCGCGAGACCTTGGTTGATCATTTCCATAAATTGGGTTTTAAAAAGGGAGCCAATTCCCTTTCTGCTTGCTTAAACATAGCTAAAATTTGGCGAAAAGAAGGATTCCTTTTTTGATCCTTAGTAGTGGAAAAACAAAGGATTATTTTTTTAGAAGGAACAAAGTAGATTGTAGTTGTGGGAAGACTTGTACGAATTTATTGTGTTTTATATTACAAGTACATTGTTATAATGCGGTGTTTTCGGAAAAATAAAATCAATCAATTACGTGTTTTCGTATTTTTCTATTAACTTTCTTTGTAGTACTACGATTTCCTTGAGTCTGATAATCTCCTCCTTAAGCGATTCTATCGTTTCTCGCTGGGCAGTTTTAGTTTCTTCGTACAGAGCAATTTTTTCATTGAGAATAGATACGAGATCCTGGTCCTTGGGATCGTATTTGATTTCTGTAACAGGGAGCTCGAGCCCCTCTACATCACTAAACAAGGCCTTGTATTCTGGGAATTGTACTAGTAAGTTTTGTATATCACTTGTTTTTGCAGTACTTTTTCCATGCATTATGTTGTAAATCTTAGTAGTTTTCATGCCTGTAAGCCTGGCAATAGTTGCATAGCCTAGTTTTTTTGTATTTCTTATGTCTTCTAGCGCTTTGATAAACAGGGGTTTAGGAGGTTCGTTGCTCATTTGTGGAAAATTGTTACTATGTAAAATTGTAATTGGTTAAAAGAGCTGCATTTTGTTATACTAATTGTATACAATATAGTATTGATTTAAACATTTCCAAAATGGCAATTGATTCTTTTTTTTAAAAGAGGAGCTTTAGTCCAAGGAAATAGGGCATTCTCAGAGTCAATTGAGTAAGAATTACAGAAAACGAAAAGCGGGAATCCAGTCCGTTTAGCTATAGAGATTAGGCTTTATGCGTCATGTGTGGGATTTGCATTTTATTCAGAAAGAGCTTTTTTGAAAAAAAAGTGTAGCTAGGATACTGAGTTTTATTATGTAGCAGGGATGTTTTGCCTAAAGTATATATTGTGTTTTTGCTTACAAATATTTTGTTATAGCAAGCTGTTTTCAAATAGGTGTGATTTACTCAATTACGTCTTTTTTACGTTTGTTATTTATTTTTTTTGTAACGCTATGATTTCTTTGAGCCTGATGATTTCTTCCTTTAGAGATTCAATTGTTTCTCGTTGAGCTTTTTTGGTTTCTTTGTAAAGGGCAATCTTTTCATTGAGGATAGCTACAAGGTCTTGATCTTCAGGAGAGTATTTGGTTTTCGTAGGAGGGAGGTCTAGATCTTCTATATCGCTAAACAAAGCTTTGTATTCTGGAAACTGTACCAATAAACTTCGTATATCTTCCTCTTGAGCGGTACTCTTAGTATAAATAATATTATAAATCTTCGTAGGTTTCATGCCGATGAGCCTGGAAATAGTAGCATAACCTAACTTTTTCGTATTTTTTATATCTTCTAATGTTTTGACAAACAATGATTTAGGTTTTTTATCGGTCATTTACGGAAATTTGTTATTATAAAATTTTGTAATTATTATAAAACGTCGTATCTTTGTTATACTAATTGTGTACAAGATAATATTGATTTAAACATTTGCAAAATGGCAATTGATTCTTTTTTCAAGAGGAGAACCTCTAATCCTACGCCCATAC
>CALLVY010000316.1 GCA_938015925.1 uncultured Saprospiraceae bacterium | reverse complement strand
GTTTTCAAGCAATGCTAAACATTTGAAATTCAGTGATATATGATGTCGGCACTAATTTTGAATTTTCAATCTTTAGAAGATTAAAAGTCTTAAATCCAGCGTGTTCTCATCAAGAGTGGCAAGGTAGGAAAAATACCGCATTTTAATTAACGGAAACTACGGTTAAATCCATTTAAGTAAAGGAATTTAGCCTTTGGCAATTAGGCCCCCCTCCTCTTTTCTTTCTATTTTGGCCCTTCCTTTAGAGAAATACCCAAAAAGTTGAGACCCTAAAATAGTCTTTACCAACTTTAAGGCTTAAATTTTCAACTAAATTAGGGGACTTGTTCCTCTGGTCTTTAAAATCAAATTACATATTTAATTAATATATGGTATCATATTTGATATATTCGTAATATTAAAGACCCCATTTAAATACTAAGCAAGCACCCAATCTGGTTTAGACCCTAGTTGGTGCTATTTTATTCAATAAAGTTGTTTTAAATTGGAAATTGAAACCGAGCAAAAGAGGTTTAGAAGCTACGAATTAATTTACTTATAAGTATCTGGAAGCCCTTCAATTAAACAAACAAGAGGCTTCTAATTCATAAACCTTCAAAGCTAGACGGTAAATCATCCATCTAATTTAAAACAACGACAATAACACACTTTACTATGTTGAGACGTCTGCTATTTTTGTTAGTGATCGCTCCTTATATCGCCGGAGCCAACCCTACCGCTGTAGATTTTTTTAATGGATCTTTGGCAACTGCCAAGGAAAGAGCCGCACAAGAAGGCAAGCTTTATTTTGTTGACTTTGTAGCCAGTTGGTGCATGCCTTGCCGATGGATGGATGAAACGACCTTTTCAGATCCCAGAGTCGCAGAGTACATGAATACAAATTATATCCCAGTCAAAGTCGACATTGATGATTTTGATGGTTATGCTTATAAGCAACAATACAATATTCGGGTTTTACCTTCTTTATTGATCTTCAATTCAAAAGGAAAATTGGTCGCAAGATATCAAGAATCTCTGCCTCCTTCTAAAATGCTCCAAATCCTGGCAGAACACAATACGAGTACCAATCGAGTCATTACCGCTTCCGCAGCACCCAAGCCAATCATCAAACCTGTACCTCCTAGACTTACGGTATCCAGTAAGCCTCCGTTGATTGTAAAACCAACGACCAAACCGAGTAATTACAACACCGATATTGCTCCCGTAAAACCAACTCAAGCCACCTTGCCTGTTAGTCCCAAGCCCGCTTCCACCAAACCCGTAGCTTCAAGTCCTCACGCAGAAGGGCTTTACCGATTTAGTGTCAGACATCAGGCTTCGAGTGGATACAGTGTACAAGTAGGCGTTTATGGCGAATACAGCAATTTACTTCGGGAAGCAGCCAAAATAGAACAAAAATTTGATGACGCCATATTGGTTCACATCGCCCAGCTCAATGGAAAAACGGTCTATAAGATTCTGGTTGGAGAATTTAAGACCCGGGAGGATGCCAGCCAATTCAGGGCATTTTTACAGCAAAAAGGATTAACTGGGATTATCAAGGATCTGACCACCATCAATGGGTAGCTTTCTTTTGTAGGTGTTGTAAAATAGCCAGATGATTTCAAGCTCCACTTTACAACAACTTCTGTATCTTTGAGGAAAATAAAACAAATTTTATGTCCTCAATATTGATCCAAAATATTCGTCAAATCCTTCAGGTAGAACCCAATTCTTCTACCACCAATACATCGCCTCTTCCTTTTATTCAGGGAGAGGCGATGCGTGTTTTACCTACTATTGATCAGGCTTGGCTATTGATCGAAGAAGGTCGAATTAAAGATTTTGGAGCGATGGACAATTGTCCGGATCGAGCCGATGAAATCATTGATGCCAGTGATAGAATGGTACTTCCTTCTTGGTGCGACTCTCATACTCATCTGGTTTTTGCAGGAAGCCGGGAAGGAGAATTTGTAGATCGAATCAATGGTCTTTCCTATCAGGAAATAGCTCAAAGAGGTGGAGGGATTTTGAATTCTGCACAGAAATTACAAGACAGTACGGAAGACGAATTATACCAGCAAGCCCTCCGGAGACTACAAGAAGTCCAGAATCAAGGGACAGGCGCCATTGAAATAAAAAGTGGTTATGGTCTAAATGAGGCCGCAGAAATTAAAATGCTAAAAGTCATCAAAAGACTCAAGGAAAACAGTGATCTCGAAATAAAAGCAACTTTTCTGGGAGCACATGCCTTACCTACCGCTTACAAAGGAAGAAAAGACGAGTACATCGAATTGGTCATCCAAAAAATGCTTCCTAAAATAGCCGATGAGGGTTTGGCAGATTATATTGATGTGTTTTGTGAAAAGAACTTCTTCTCCGTTGCGGATACCGAAGCTTTATTGGAAGCAGGTCAAAAATATGGCTTAAAAGGAAAAATACACTCTAATCAATTCAATTGCATGGGAGGAATCGAAGCCGCTGTAAAGTATGGTGCCGTTTCCGTAGACCATCTCGAAGTCATCAATGAGGCTGAAATTGCTTGCCTGAAAGGTTCCAATACTATTCCTACCCTACTCCCTTCCGCTCCTTTTTTCATCAATGACCATTATCAACCTGCAAGAAAAATGATCGATGCTGGTTTGGGAGTCGCTTTAGCCAGTGATTATAATCCAGGATCTACCCCATCTGGCAATATGCCCTTTGTCCTAACGCTCGCCTGCGTCAAACTTCGCATGACTCCAGAAGAAGCCATTAATGCAGCTACTTTTAATGGTGCCTACGCAATGGAGCTCGAAAAAACCCACGGAAGTATAAAAAAAGGGAAAGTTGCGAATTTAATTATCACCGAAAAAATTCCTTCTTATGCCTTTATTCCTTACGCTTTTGGTACAAATCACGTATGGAAAGTAATTTTAAAGGGGAAAGTGACAAATTAAGACCAAATTGCATCCGTTTTAAGTACTAAAGTGCATGATTTTTGCGTCTTGTATAGAGGTCTGATCGCAACAAGATTCTCATAGCCAATTAAATACCGTTTATATTAGTAACATTATTTTTCAAGATTTTGAGAAATGAGCTAAAATCCGTTTTACTACACGATAAAATATAAACCAAATGCCACTCCTGGCAGAATATTCAGACCACTAATAAGCAAAAAGTTCGTTCGCTATTCCTATTTTTGCCATTATATTAAAGATAATATACATTAGAAAATAGTTCTTAGATAAATCCTTTGTAAAATAACCAACTAACAAGAATCTAAAGGAGCAATAGCTCTATAAGTTTATTGTTCTATGTTTTATGGAAAATTGATCAAAGAATGAAAAATTACACATCAATAATGTTAAGACGTATAATCCCACTACTCCTTCTGACTTTTACCTTTTTCGAGTTAAAAGCTCAGGTTCCTCAAAAAGCAACAAATGCGAGCCAACTCAATTTAACTAGTGCCGCTTGTAACGGAACTATTGTTGATGCAGGTACCAGTACCCAATCCATTAGTCAGGCGCTATTCCCTACTAATCAATCTTCAAATATTCGATTCCTCTGTGTAGGAGATTCTATGGATGTAGATCACTCTGGAGGAATAACTTTTGATGATGGAGATCCAAGTACCATTCCTGGATTTACTTATATTTTCTATCGCTGTCCACCTAGTGCAGCTTTCGACGGAGAGGACGAGGCTACCATTCTGATGGATCCTTGTCATTATGAGCCAGCACCAGCCACTAGTATTGTACTAGTAACTCCTGGTAGTAGTATTATTACCGCAGATGGAGATGCTACCTTTTTGAACAATGGAGTCCTACAAAGTCTTCCTGAAAACATGGGAGAGCCTACTTCGATCTGGTTCGCCCCTTTAACAGTAGATGATTTTAATATTCCAGGTCAAACGGTTGAAATTTTAAATTGTCTCGACGTCAACACTGATGATGCTTTCAATGTAGTTTACTTGAATGAAATCGAAATCACCAATATCAATAATAATGTAGCAGGAAACGGATGCCAGGCAAGTATGACCATTACTGGTGGTTATTCTGAATGGCTGGAATTAAGTGGTGAAGCTGGGCCTGATGATTATACCGTTACGATTACCAAAGTGGGTGATCCTTCCGTCACAGGGATTGTTCTTCCAGGCTGGGAACATCGAGATACCAATCTCTTTCGAGTACCAGAAGCAGGAACTTACCTGATAGAAGTAGAAGATGGAGTAAGTTGCGGAGCGAGTACGACCATAAATATGGGAAGCTGTGTACCTGTTAATTTTTTCATAGGAGATTCTATTTCAGTTACTGGAAATAATATTTGCATGCCTGTTACGGTAAGTGATTTTGTAGACATTACTTCTTTTCAGTTTTTGTTAAACTGGGACAATAGCATTCTTCAATATACGGGTACAAGCCCTGGCGATCTAGATCTTGCTAATTTTAATATTGCCACCTTGCCACTGGGCTCTACTAACCCAGATACCATGTTTGTTTCCTGGTCTTCCACTTTTGATTTTATGACCGGAACTTTCGAATTGATCACCTTGAACGACGATGATGTTGC
>CALLVY010000315.1 GCA_938015925.1 uncultured Saprospiraceae bacterium | reverse complement strand
TCTTTGGGAATAATTGGATTAAACACCAATTGATCCTCCTTTACTCGCATCCCGCCAAATCCTTGGACTATTGACATCCAGGTGCCGGCCATACTCGTGATGTGGCAACCTTCGGCAGTATCGCTATTATAATCATCCAGGTCAAGGCGAGCGGTACGCAAATACAATTCGTAAGCTTTCTCTATCATTTGCAAACGAGCCGCCAATATCACATGCACACAAGGTGACAAAGAAGATTCATGGACTGTCCGAGGCTCGTAATATTCAAAGTTCTTGCGAATGGTCGCTTCATCAAAACGATCTTCGAAAAAATAGATTCCTTGTAAAACATCCGCTTGTTTTATAAAACAGGAACGCAAAATTCGATCCCAGGACCAATGCTGATGAATGGGCCGTTCCGCTTCCGGGATATCACTGGCCATCAATTGTTCTTTTTCCTGATAGCCATCTTGCTGTAGAAAAATACCTGCTTCTTCATCTACAGGTAAGTACATATTTTCCAATATCTTTTTCCACTGATTCCGCTCGGTGTATTCATAAAATTTCACTTTCTCTTCAATAGCGGTATAGCGATCCGGTGCCGTCTGTTGAACATACTCAATCGCCTCGATGGTATATTCCAAACACCACATGGCGATGGTGGTGGTGTACCAATTATTATTGACATTATTCTCGTACTCATTTGGTCCAGTGACGCCATGCATGACGTATTGTTTTTTGTGCTCTGAATAATGCACTCTCTGCGCCCAAAATCGAGTAATTCCAATCAAGACCTCCAGGCCATATTCACTCAGGTAATCTTTATCTCCAGTGTGTCGGATATAATCGTAGATCGCAAAAGCAATGGCGCCATTGCGATGAATTTCTTCGAAAGTAATTTCCCATTCGTTGTGGCATTCCTCTCCATTCATGGTAACCATTGGAAAAAGTGCAGCGCCATCTTTGAAACCTAATTTTGCTGCATTTTCAATCGCTTTCTCTAAGTGGTTATAACGATAGATCAAAAGGTTCTTGGCAACGGAAGGATCGGCTGTAGCCAAATAAAAAGGCAGGCAATAGGCTTCGGTATCCCAATAGGTACTGCCTCCATATTTTTCTCCGGTAAATCCTTTTGGACCGATGTTTAGTTTTTCATCTTCACCGGTGTAGGTTTGGTTGAGTTGGAAAATATTGAACCGAATCCCTTGTTGAGCAGCGACATCACCTTCGATGATGATATCACTTTCTTCCCACTTTTTGGCCCAGGCTTTTTTCTGTTCGCTCATCAATTGTTCAAAGCCTTTTTGAGCAGCAAGTGCTACGACACCCTGACAACGTTTGGCTAGATCTTCTGTCCCGTGATTTTCGGAAGAAAGGTTGGCGGCATATTTATATACAGCGATTAGGTCTCCCTCTTCGCAAGTAAAATCTACGAGGCAACCAATGTATTTTTCTCGCTTATTGATCTGTGTTTTGCCTTCTACTTCCTGACCATTTTGTAGGATTTTAAACTGCATTCCGGTACAGACCTGGAAAGCTGTTTTTCGAGTTTCTAAAGTCAGGGTTCCGCTGCGGTGTTTTACCTCTGCATTGATTCCTTCCCAAAATTTCTCTTGGTAATTGGCATCTTCATTTTCTATATCTCCATCCACAAAAGGTTCTATGGATATTTTTCCTGAAAAGTTGACGGGTTGGAAACCATAACAAATAGCACCAACTTCATCATCCACGATACTACAAAAACGACGGCTTTTCACTTTTACAATCTTCCCACTGACCACAGTCGCTTCAAAGCTGCGTTCCAGATAGCCTTCTTTCATATTTAAAATCCGGAGAAAATTGTGGATTTCACAATGATTCAGGTCTAGTACTTCTCCATCAATTTTGACATTTATTCCAGCCCAATTGGCGGCGTTTAGTACCTTGGCAAAATAATCGGGATAGCCATTTTTCCACCAACCCACTTTGGTTTTATCTGGATAATAAATCCCTGCTACATAATTTCCAGGAAGCGTATCTCCGCTGTAAGATTCCTCGAAATTAGCCCTTTGTCCCATTCGACCATTACCAATGCTAAAAACACTTTCTGAAATTCGGTTGTGTTCTTTGTGAAAGCCTTCTTCAATGATGTTCCACTCGTCTTTCTTTAGATAATCTTTCATTACTTATCTTCGTATTTTTTTTTAGAGTTTATTCTAAAACACCTATTTTATAGTTGCAATTATTCTTTTGATATCCCAGTCGACCAAAGAAGGAAGTACCAAATGCGCCTCTCCCAAGACCTCTTCTTCTCCCAAACCAACCGCAAAAAAATGACCCCGCAATGCCGCAGCAACTCCTTTCTCCGCGTCTTCAAAAACCACACACTCCTCCGGTTTCACCCCAAGCGCCTCCGCGCCATTGAGAAAAACTTCAGGATGGGGTTTGGAATGCGCTACATTATTTCCATCCACAATAGCATCGAAATAATCCATTAAGTCTACTTGTTGCAAAATCGCTCTAGCATTTTTACTAGCAGAACCTAAGGCTATTTTCATTCCAGCAGCTTGTACACTTTTTAAAAAAGGGATGACACCATCCAAGATTTCTTCTTTCGGCATGGACTGAATAGATTCAGTGTACCATTCATTTTTACGGGCAGCTAGTACTTTTTGCTCGGCTTCCGTTTTTTCTACCTTTCCCCATTCTAAGATAAGTCTTAAGGATTCTACGCGACTCACTCCTTTAAGTTTTTCATTGTCTTCGTGACTAAAATCAAAACCCAATTCATTGGCCAGGCGACGCCAAGCTACAAAATGGTATTTGGCAGTATCCACAATCACTCCGTCTAAGTCAAAAATACAGGCTTTTATTTCTTCCATCTTTCATTTTTTGAAGGGGCAAATATAGACCTTTCGAGGGGGAAAATAATAATCTAGCCCCCTTGAAAAAATAAATCCGACGTTTTCATTTAACTTAACTACTAAACGACTTGAAAAGGAGGTGATTTTGAGTTAAATGGAAACCGACCAAAGGAAGATTCACGTAGTAAAGCTCAGGAGAGGGTTTTATCTTTTCTACCGCACAAAACCTATAAAAAGGAAAGAAGCAATTCTTGGAAATTTCGGGCTTTAGGGCTTTTTGGATATATTTAGCCCCAATTGTCGAGACTTCCGTATTTAACAATAAAAGCTACAGGCCATTCTAGTAAATTATGTAGCTGCAATTTTATCATTTTATCTAAAGCCTGTGTTAAAGAAATTTCAAGATTTTCTGGAGGAAAACCGTTGGTTTCAGGGGAACGAGCGGGGTTTATTGGCTTTGAGCGGTGGCTTGGATTCAATGGTATTGGGGCACCTGTTGCTGGAAGCTGGAAAGCCCTTTGGTATTGCGCATTGCAATTTCAACTTAAGGGGGGAAGCTTCTGATGGCGATGAGGCTTTTGTCAAAACTTTTGCTCAACAACATAGCCTTCCTTTTTTTAGTACCTCTTTTGCGACCAGCGATTATGCCAAAGAACATGGACTTTCTACTCAATTGGCAGCGAGAAACCTGCGCTATGAATGGTTGGAAAATGTAAGGCAAAAAGAAGGATTCGATTATCTCCTGACTGCTCACCATCTAAACGACAGTGTGGAAACCTTACTTTTCAATTTGAGCAAAGGAACGGGGATTCGTGGACTTCATGGTATTCCCTTGCAAAATCAATCGATCATTCGGCCTTTGTTATTTGCCAGCAGAGCTGCTATCGTTCAATTTTCTGAGCAAAAAAATATCGAATTTCGAGAGGATGCTTCCAATGCGAATACCAAATACCATCGCAATCTAATCCGCAAAGAAGTCGTACCTGTACTCAAAAAAATCAATCCAGCACTAGAGCAAACCTTTGCAACCAATATCCAAAGGTTTAAAGAAATCGAATGGCTGTATGAATATGCTTTGGCAAACTTGCAAAAAGAATTGGTGACTATGCAAGGCGAAGAGTGGGCCATTGATTTAAAAAAGCTCGCCCTCTTGCCTGCGCGTACCAGTATTTTATTCGAATGGCTCCGCCCCTTTCATTTTCATCCCGATCAAATTCAACAAGTATTTGAAGCAGGAGGAACAGCGAGCGGTCGGATTTTTTCGAGTGTCAGTCATCAACTTTTGGTAGATCGAGACCAACTGCTCCTTCGCCCGATTCTTGAGGATCACAAAGAATACCATTCCATTGATCGAGATACTAAATCGCTTTCCTTGCCCGAAGGAAATCTGCAAGTCGATCTTTTGCAGCAAAACCCTGATTCTTTTTCCAATGACCCGCATTGCGCTTATTTTGATTTTGCACAAATGGATTTTCCTTTGACGCTCCGCCGTTGGAAAGCAGGAGATACTTTTCAGCCATTTGGGATGAAAGGCCATCATCAGAAATTGCAGGACTTTTTTAATAATGCCAAGTTGTCGAGGTTTGAAAAGGAAAAGGTTTGGGTATTGGAGTCTGCGGGGAAGATTTGTTGGATTGTGGGGCATCGGACGGATGAGCGATTTCGGGTGGAAAATGCTGCGGAGCAGGTTTTGCAGGTTCGCTTTTCACCTACTTAATCACTTCTTTGGAAAGAGAGAATTGCCCTAAACACCCCTCCTAACTATCCAATATTAGGATAAAAGTCCTAAAAATTAAATGATCAAACCTAATAAATTGGCTACCTCTTCCGCTACCTTACGCGTCTGTATATTGCTATAGTCTTAACCTGTAAGCATTTGCAAATCAGCAACTTAATACTTACAAACAAGCCAAAAACATTGACACACTCCACCGTATGTTATTGAAAACCAATACAATAGCTGGGCAAAAAAATGTCAAATACACTTTTGCCAAACGATTTTTTTACCTACCTTGACAATAAGCGTCAGCCAAAAGAGCTGTTATTGTCCTAAAATATCACTTTGGTAATCAGATAATGTCTATATCTTCTATGATAAGTACATTACTACTGTTATGCCCATCGGAACCACCTTTGATTTGTGAACATTCTTGGTCACTAAGTGTAACAACGTGTGCTTTGAGTTCTAAAATTTTCATAATAAAAAGGTTTAATGGATAATATCTTTCTTATTAAAGGTACGCTGTGGTAGTAGGGAGCGGCTCAATTTGCGTGTCGTTTTCCGCTGGTCATTTTGCAATCTTTAGAGAGGTTATTTATTAATAAACTATTACAAATCAGCAGTTTACCTGCTCAAGTTGTTCTATGATTTTAGTATATAAACTCATCGATTTATTGCCGCCAACATTCGAGCCAACCTTTGCCCCTCGTCTTACCAAACTCTTTCTTTTCCTAAAAGAAAATAGAGGACTAACAGAAGATGAAGCTTGTGTACAGCACCTAAAGAGTATCGATCGCAAGAAGTACTTCAATAAGATGAAAATCCAGTTGCGTTCCCAATTGGGTCATTCTTTATTGGCTTCCCCGTCTTCACCAGACAATATGCATCGAACGGCTTATGAAGACTGTTACAAAGATTTTGCAGTGTATAAAACACTACTCATGAGTGGCAGGCGGGAAGAAGGCATTGAAATTGCAAAAAACCTTATACCTCGACTCAAAAAACTAGAGATTCATACCCTCTTACATTTAGCGGCTAATGACTTGCTCTTCCACTATTCGGGCATTGATGATGGATCTCGACATGTAAAAAAATACGAACGTTTAGCGACGGAACAATTAGAAATCGTAAATGCAGAATCTGTGATCCGAAAGTACCATAGTAGAATTGGACTTATTGGAAATACGAGAGATAGTTTTACGCCTTCTATTATCAAAGAATTTCGAGAAGCAGCAGAGGCAACGATGCCTTTTCTAAGATTTGGTTCCACTCATCTAAACCGACTTATCTATAGCATCGTGGTCGCACGTTATGTAGCAGAATACGATAATGATAGTGTGATTAAATATTGCGATGAAGCACTCGCAAGTTTTCCCAAAAACCATCCCAACAGTAAGGCGCTTCAATTCTCGTTTATGCATAAGAAAGTGCTGGCACTTGCAGCAACAGGAGAACATGAAGAAGCAAAAGCGATTGTAAAAGAAACCTGTAAACTAGCGCCTGCAGGAAGTTTCAATTGGCATATTGCCTTCATCAAACGGATCATGGTTTGCCTTCATGCGGGAGATTATCAAGAAGCTTATATTCTGTATAAAGCTCATCGACAACAGAAACGGCCGCATAAAAATGCAGAGGCTTACTGGAAAATACTTTATGGCTACCTCTACTTCTTGATTCAGGCCGGAAAAATTGAACCCTACGATAAAGAACGGTTTAATCTGGCAAAGTTTATCAATGATATGCCTGTACATACGAGAGATAAGTCCGGGAATAATATCAATATATTGATTATTGAGGTATTGATTCGGATGCAAAGGGATCAATTTGGTCATATCATCGATCGGATAGATTCGATCAGAGAATATGCAAGAACTTACACACATAATCCCGAGACTAAAAGGGCCAACCTTTTTCTAAACATGATTATAAGAATGGAAGCGGCTTATTTTCATCGCTCGGGTACGGAAACTAAAACAAAAAAGCTATACGCAAAACTACAAGAGACACCGCTAAAAATCGGGCAAAACATGGCCATAGAAATCCTTCCCTTCTCTGTCTTATGGGAAGAAATTCTATCAATGCTCAAGGATCAACCAAGAGCAAGAACCGTTCGCAAAAAGTCGATACGATAAATATCGGTCAAGTACAAACGGTTTTTATTATTCATCGCAAACAAAGTATTTTTCAGGCTTATCCATTCCTCTACTAGAAGGAATTGGGACTGATCTCTCTTTGGGGTTTAACAACAAAAAATAGCCTTTGCCTTTTACAGACAATGGTGCGTGTTATTGTCAACTATGCCGAGCTTGTCTCGGCATAGTCTTTTTATTAGACTTGATTCTTTCGTAAAAAGTTTCTTGATTGAATTATTTAAACCGAATCGCATTGACCGGGCTAATGCGCGTCACCATATAAGATGGAATGATCAAGAAAAGGACAACTACCAGCATGGTTCCTCCATTGAGTATCAGGATGGTCCAAAGGTCAAATTCTATGGGCGCTACAGACAAATAATAATCGGCCTCGGAAAGTCGAACCAACTCAAATTTCTTCTGAATCCAACAGATGCTAAGACCAATCAAATTTCCCCAAAACAAACCTGTAAGGATGATATAGCCTGCATGGTAAAGGAAGATTTTCCGAATGCTCCAATCATTTTGTCCCAGTGCTTTTAGAATTCCAATCATATTGGTTCGCTCCAGGATAAGAATCATTAGAGCGGTAACCATATTGATCAGAGCTACGATAAGCATCAGTACCAGGATCACGACTTCATTGATGTCTTGTAATCCCAGCCAGTCGAAAATCGCGGGGAACTTATCGCGAATGGTTTCGGAGTACAGGTCGCCAGGGATAGCTTCTAGGTAAATAAATTCATTGATCACATCCATATCTTCGATATGATCGACAAAGACTTCAAATCCACCTACTTGGTTTTCCTCCCACCCCATCACTTGCTGCAATTGCCGGATATCCACTAAGGCAAATTTCTGATCGTATTCTTCTAATCCTGTTTTATAAATGCCGCAGATTTTATAACGCCGCCGCAATTGTTCGCCATTTTCAATAAAATTGACTTCAAAACTATCTTCCAATTTTAGTTTGAGTCGATTGGCGGTTTGTCGGGAAATGATGATGTCGCGGGAAGGTTTGCCTTCGGTAAATTCAATCGGTCTGCCTTCTTGCAGATAATCTTCCAAATTTTTCCAATCAAAATCCTGTCCTACTCCTTTGATGATAATTCCCTCAATTTGATCTTTCGTCTTAATAATCCCCGGATGATGGGCAAATACCTGAATGTGTCGAATCCCTCCTCTGGTTTCCCGATCTACCATTTGATCAAATTCATAACCTAAGATCGACATGGGAGCTCGATAAGGTAGGTACTCAATGGTATCGAGTGCGGGGTAGAAATATTGGTCGACATCAATAGGCTGAGCATCAAATCCACGACTCAAATTAGTATCTGTAATATGGATATGTCCCCAAAAACCAAAGATTTTGGAACTGATTTGGTTTTGAAAACCTTCTATCAGGGCGGTAGCAGTAATCATCACCGTCAGGCTCAAAGCTATCGCAGCAATGGCAATTCGGATGATCATCCGAGAAAAATTCCGATTACCGGAAGCTGCTAACCGAGTAGCGATGAAATATTCTAGCCTCATTTTGATTGGAATAAGATTACAAGGGCGCAAAATAGGGAACTTTTACGTATCAGAGAACGCTTTATTCGAAAAGGTGGTATTAGTAGTTAGGTAGCTTTTGAAAAAAGATTAAATTTGTGCGATTGATGGGCATAGATTTAGTGATAAGTAAAGAAAGAAATAAGAATTAAAGCATAAATCAGATATATGGATTTTTTAGAAGAATTAGAATGGCGGGGAATGGTACACCAATTGACCCCGGGAATTGAAGAAGAATTAAAAAAAGGAATGGTGAACGGATATATTGGGTTTGACCCAACGGCTCCTTCCATGACTATTGGCAATTATGTGCAAATCATGCTGTTGAAAATTTTTCAACAATGTGGTCATCGACCCGTTATTTTGATGGGGGGAGCTACTGGCCGAGTTGGAGATCCTTCCGGAAAAGATAAAGAACGACAGCTTAAAAGCTACGATGAATTGGATCGCAATCTAGCTTTTCAGTCTGCCCAATTTGACAAATTCCTGGATTTCGGGGATTCGCCTAATGCTGCCGTTCGAGTCAATAATCACGACTTTTACAAAAACATGAACGTCCTAGACTTTCTCCGCGATGTGGGAAAAACTTTGACGATTAATTATATGTCTTCCAAAGAATCTGTAAAAAAACGGATCGAAACTGGTTTGTCCTTTACAGAATTTAGTTACCAATTATTACAAGCTTACGATTTTCAATGTCTTTACGACCAGCAGAATGTAAGATTGCAAATGGGTGGGTCGGATCAATGGGGAAATATTACTTCTGGAACGGAGTTTATCCGTCGGAATATTGGAGGAAAGGCTTTTGCCATCACTACTCCTTTACTCACCAAGGCAGATGGCACTAAGTTTGGAAAATCAGAAGCTGGAAATATCTGGCTTGATCCCAATATGACTTCGCCTTACAAATTTTACCAATTTTGGATCAATGCATCGGACGCAGATATTCCAAGTTTTATCCGCTACTTTACTTTAAAATCCAAAGAAGAAGTGGAAGCGATGGAAGCTGAATTTGCAGATGATCCACGAGAACTGAAACGCAAGTTGGCAGAGGAACTAACCATCCGCGTTCATTCGCAGGAAGACTACGAAGCGGTATTGAATGTTTCTGAAATTCTTTTTAATAAAAAGGCGAGTCAGGAAACTTTGAAAAGTCTGGATGTGAAATCTTTGCAAGCGATCTCGGAAGAGATTCCAAGTTTCAAGATTCCTAAGGAGCAACTAAGCGGTGGGATCAGTATTAGTGATTTACTAACGGAGCATAGCCCCATCCTTAAATCGAAAGGCGAGGCTCGTCGTTCCATTCAGGGAAATGCGATTTCTGTCAACAAAGTCAAAATTACCAATCATGAAACTCCGATAAATGCGGAGGCATTACTACATGAAAAATATATTTTGGTAGAAAATGGGAAGAAAAATCAATATTTGCTTATTGCAGAGTAAGTATTTGATTTATCAAAACTCCTAATTTCACAAGGGATTAAAGATTAGACTTTAATCCCTTTTCTTTTCCCTCCCTCTCCTACTACTCCATTTTTGCTTTAATTTTTCACCTCCGGTGCAACCTCTCTAAGAAGCCAATGTCTCTAGAAGTATTAATCAACATTTAACAAAACAAAAAAGATGAGAACGAATATTTTATACCCAATCCTTTCTTTATGTTTGCTCTGTATGAGTTTTAGTGCTTCTGCTCAATACATCAAAGGAGAAGGCCCTACCGTGACGGAAGAGTTTTCTTTGGAAGAATTCAATCGTCTGGCCATTGCTATTCCGGCCAATGTAATCATCACGCAAGGAGACCGCCAAAAGGTGGTCGTTAAGGGACAAAAAAATATTTTAGATAATATCGAACGAAAAGTAAAGGACGGTAATTGGAAAATCAATTTTGATAAAAATACTAGAGAATTTAAGCCCGTTCAGATAGAAATTACAATGAAAAATCTACAAGAAATTTCATTAGCCGGATCTGGGAGTGTCAAAACAAACAATACTTTTCATTCCAATAATTTTGAATTGTCCATTAGCGGTTCTGGAAGCGCCAATATCCAAATAGAAGCCAATAATCTGGAATGTAGTATCAGTGGTTCTGGAAGTGTGAATATAAGCGGTAAGGCGACCAATATGGAAGCTAGTTTGACCGGCTCCGGTAGTATTTCTGCTTATGAACTCAAAGTCAATAATTGCCAGGTAAGTACTGTTGGCTCAGGATCTGCAAAAGTCAATGTCAGCGATAATATAGAAGCCTCTATGGTGGGAAGTGGAAATGTAGTTTATAAGGGAAGTCCGAAAATTGACGCTTCTGTTATCGGATCTGGAAAGGTAAAAAAAGCGAATTAAGCTATAAAGATTTTTACACCTCAATTTTATCATCGAGACCTGTTCCTTTTCGGATAGGTCTCATTGATGTTAAATGATAAA
>CALLVY010000314.1 GCA_938015925.1 uncultured Saprospiraceae bacterium | reverse complement strand
ATGTCCAGTGGACATTCATCGTAGTGAACCGCTAGCGGATGGGCAGCCTTATCTTGTCTAGCGTTTTTCAAAACATATCCCGTCGGTATGTTTTACCTTTTTTGGGCAATTGCAAAAAATGAAAGGACCTTTTAGCTGAAGGATCAATGGTGTTATATCTAAAGCCAGCTCATATCTATGGAGTTTTTAGATAAAATGGATTTTATAAAATTCGGGGTGACTCATGTTTTATTTCTTATTTGGCCTAGTAATCCTTCTTCCCTTCCTAATCGAGCGGTTCTTTAGATCAAGGGCTAAACAAGAATTGCTTAAAATACCTGCCTTTTTGGCTTGTTTCTATTAATAATTTGGAAGAGCTTTTGTTAAATTCTGCCAAAAGCATTCAAAAAATCCAGTGGCACAGTATTCGACTTTATCAACAATAGTAGATGAACGAACGTTCTACTGCCATGCTGTCATCAATTGAGTAGTCTTAATTTCACTAAAAATTCCCTAGAGGTTTTTGCATATGAGTATGTTTGAAGATATTTTTTTTCCAAATGATGAAATAGGTGAGGAATCTGAATTCCTACCTCTTTTCTCTATTGATGAAAATAACGAAGAAAAAAGCTTAGATCCCCTTCCAGATAGTTTGCCGATTTTGGCTTTAAAAAATACGGTACTCTTTCCTGGCGTAATCATTCCGATTACCATCGGACGAAAGAAATCCATTAAAGCGATCACCAAAGCTTTTGAGGATTTGAAAATTATTGCCGTCCTTTCTCAAAAGTCGACCAAAACAGAAAATCCTGGAAAAGAGGATTTATTTAGCATTGGTACAGTAGCTAAAATCGTCAAACTTTTGAAAATGCCAGATGGTACGGTAACGGCAATATTACAAGGTCGTCAGCGATTTGAATTGCAAGAACTGATCAGCGAAGATCCATATCTGGAAGGTCGAATAGAAGTCAAAGAAGAATTGACTCCTGAAGATCCCATGGAATACAAAGCCATGATCTCCACCTTGCGAGACATGGCACAAAAAATAATTGAACTCTCTCCCAATATTCCATCAGAGGCCGTCGTGATGTTGCGCAACATTACAGACGATGCTTTCCTACTCAATTTTACTGCTTCAAACTTGGGACTAAAAGTCATAGCCAAACAGAAGATTCTTGAAATTGATGCCCTGAAAGAAAAAGCAGAAGCAATCCTGGAAAAATTAGATGGGGAATTGCAATTGTTTCAACTCAAAAATCAAATTGAGTCGAAGGTCAGAGGGGATATGGAAAAACAACAACGCGATTATTTTCTCGGTCAACAACTAAAGACGATCCAAGAAGAATTAGGTCAGAACCCACAGGCAGAAGAAATCGAAGCCTTAGTAAAAAGAGCGAAGAAAAAGAAGTGGCCTAAAGACGTAAAAAAAGCCTTTGAAAAAGACATCAATAAAATAAAAAGAATCAATCCACAGATGGCAGAATATTCTGTGGTTATGAATTATCTGGAATTGATGTTGGATCTTCCCTGGAATGAATATACCAAGGATAATTTTAACCTGAAAAAAGTAAAAGAAATCCTCGACAAAGATCACTTTGGATTAGAAGATGTCAAGGAAAGAATTTTGGAACACCTCGCAGTTTTAAAATTGAAGGGCGATATGAAAGCGCCAATCTTATGTCTGGTCGGCCCTCCGGGAGTTGGTAAAACCTCTTTAGGAAAGTCCATCGCCAATGCATTGAAGCGAAAGTTTATTCGCATGTCTTTGGGAGGTCTTCACGATGAATCGGAAATTCGAGGACATCGAAAAACTTATATCGGTGCCATGCCGGGGAGAATTATCCAATCGCTAAAAAAAGCTGGAGCTTCTAATCCCGTTTTTATCTTAGACGAAATTGATAAGGTGGGGAAAGACTTTCGTGGCGATCCAAGCTCCGCTTTACTAGAAGTATTAGACCCAGAGCAAAATGCAACCTTCCACGATAATTACCTCGATCTGGAATACGACCTTTCCAAGGTATTATTTATCGCGACTTCCAATTCTTTGAGTACCATCCAACCTGCTTTATTGGATAGAATGGAGATTATAGAAATTGGCGGTTACTCAATGGAAGAAAAAATAGAAATAGCAGAAAGACACTTGATTCCTGAGCAAAGGGTAGAACATGGTTTGAAAGGCAAACACGTGAAGTTGACCCCTGATGTAATCACGGAAATCATCCAAAGCTACACCCGAGAAAGTGGTGTAAGAAGTTTGAGTCGACAAATAGCCGGAGTGATGAGATCTGTAGCCAAAAAGGTGGCGATGGAAGAGAAGTACGATGTAAAAATAAAACTAGAAGAATTAAAAGAGATTCTCGGACCAACGCGTTTTTCAAAAGACCTTTACCAGGAAGCACATGGAACAGGAGTGGCGGTAGGCTTGGCTTGGACCAGAGTTGGAGGTGATATTTTGTTTATCGAAGCGATATTGAGTAAAGGAAAAGGCAAATTGACCCTCACTGGAAACCTAGGAGATGTGATGAAGGAATCTGCGTCGACGGCATTGAGTTATTTGAAAGCTCATTGTACCAATTTTGGAATTGATCCAATTGCTTTTGAAGAAAATGACATCCACATCCATGTACCGGAAGGTGCTATTCCTAAAGATGGACCTTCTGCTGGGATTACGATGCTGACTGCTTTGGCTTCGGTATTTAGTGGTCGACAAGTAAAGCCTTATTTGGCCATGACTGGAGAAATTACTTTGCGAGGAAAAGTCTTGCCGGTAGGTGGAATCAAAGAGAAGATTTTGGCCGCAAAGCGAGCAGGAATCAAAGATTTGATTCTTTGTGCTGAAAATAAGAAACATGTGGAGGAGGTCAATAAAACTTACTTAGAAGGCGTAAATTTCCATTATGTTAGTAAAATGGAAGATGTTTTGCATTTGGCAATTGGTGTCCCGGTGTCGAATATGAACTAGGAAAAGGCCAAAGCCATTTTAAGCATTTGAGAAAACTTTCACACTTATTTAAGTCAGGAAACAACCTTTCTAAGGCATAAAAGACTCATTAAAGCGTTTAGACAGAACAAAATCGTGGGAAATACACTTGTTAGTATAAACAAGTAAGCATTTTATTGAGATTTTGGCCAATGTGTTGACTATCTTAGAGAAGATTTAAACTTGACCTAGAATGAAACGGAATTTATTAGCCTTATTTCTGATGCTTTTTACCCTTCTTGGCACCTTGAGTGCGCAAGTGGAAGAAGAATCGTCAGAGCCTCTGATCCAGTTCTCTGGAATGGTGTTAGATGGCGCAACAGCCCAATTATACCCAGTTCCCTACACCAATATTTTGGTAAAAGGAGAGGGAAGAGGGACTTACTCAGATTTTAATGGCTTCTTTTCCTTAGTGGTTCGACAAAATGATACCATCATTTTTTCTGCTATTGGATACAAAGATGTAGCAGTAAATATCCCCGATAGCCTGACGGATACCCGATACTCTTTAGTCCAATTGATGAGTCAGGATACTATAAATCTACCAGAAACGGTAGTTTTCCCTTGGCCAAGTCGAGAACATTTTCGCTTGGAGTTTTTAGCAATGGATGTTTCTAAAGAAATGCAAGATCGAGCAATGGAAAACCTGGCAGAAGAAAGCCTGGAAAAAGGTAGAGAAATAGTGATGCTCGATGCGAATGAACATGCGGACATGTATCTGCGCCAACAATCCAGAAATAACTATTATATCGGCCAGACGCCACCCATGAATATCTTTAATCCAATTGCCTGGAAACAGTTTTTTGATGCCTGGAAAAGAGGAGATTTTAAAAGCAAGGATAAAAAAGATAAGAAATAGAGTATTCCTATAAAGTTCTATCAAAAAGCCTTTTTTGCTTTAGCGCACAAAAGGCTTTTTGTATTTGAATGAGGCTACTTTAGCTTGCAAATAGGTACTCTTAGAATGATACACTTAGTTTGGGGCGATTTTTGTACTTTTGCCATCCTATTGACCGAAATGTTTTTGTAGACTACCGAAGACTATAGAAACTCAAGCAACCGCTATTATTACATTATGAAAGTAACCGATTATTTCGAAAAGGCTAAAGGCCAAACGTTGATTTCTTATGAAGTTCTACCTCCACTCAAAGGAGGTGGAATGCAAGCGATTTTTGATACGCTAGACCCGCTGATGGAATTTAAACCTCCTTTTGTGGATGTAACTTATCATCGAGAAGAATTTATTTATAATAAACGAGCAAGTGGTTACTACGAAAAAACAGCCATTCGCAAACGCCCAGGAACTGTTGGAATCTGTGCTTCTATCATGCACCGTTATGGTGTAGATGCGGTTCCTCATTTGATCTGTGGTGGTTTTACCAAAGAGGATACAGAAAACGCACTGATAGATCTCAACTTTCTCAACATCAATAATGTATTGGCGCTCCGTGGGGATGCCCGAAAGTTCGACGGAAAATTTATTCCTGAACCAGACGGACACAAATTCGCATTAGATTTGGTCAAGCAGATTACAGATATGAATGAAGGGAAATACCTGGATACCAATATCGAAAATGGAGAGAAAATGGATTTCTGTATCGGTGTAGCAGGCTACCCAGAGAAACATTTCGAAGCACCGAATATGGATAGCGATCTCGCTTTTGCCAAAGCAAAAGTCGATGCCGGAGCCAATTATATCGTAACTCAAATGTTTTTTGACAATCAAAAGTATTTCGATTTTGTCGATGCTTGTCGCAATGCAGGGATTGATGTCCCCATTGTTCCGGGATTAAAACCGATTACCAAAAAATATCAATTGAACTCTTTACCAAGGTTATTCTTCTTGGATATGCCCGATGATTTGGTGAAAGCCATTAGCGAAGCCAAAAATTCAGAGGCAATGAAAGAAGTAGGGATAGAGTGGGCTATCGCCCAATCCAAAGAACTAAAAGCCAAAGGAGCACCTTGTCTACATTATTATACCATGGGAGACTCGGATACGATCCGACGAATTGTAGAATCCGTATTTTAAGGACCTACTTTGGGAAGCCAAATTCCTAAAATATTGGTTTTTAGGTCAGAAAAATTTAAACCTGCCCTTAACCGGACTTTGATCGTTTTCAAAGTCCGGTTATTTTTTTGGAAAAATGTTACATTTGCAACAATGTCGACCATATTGGGAAAAGGAAAGGCTTAAATAAAAGCTTCTGGAGTACCAAAAAAATAACACCATGATAAAAGCAAATAATCCTGAATTGACTTCTTGGGTAAATATTCCCGAAAAAAGTGAGTTCCCAATTCAAAACCTTCCTTTTGGAATTGTACAATTAGAAGGAAAAAAGCCGAGAGTGGCTTCTGCTATTGGAGATCAAGTGATTGATCTTTTTAGAGTATGGGAATTGGGCTTCTTAGCCGACCTAGATATTCCAAGGGCAGCTTTGGAAAACCAATACCTCAATGACTTTATCGCCTTAGGTAAAAAAACGACGGGAGCAGTAAGAGAGCGACTTTCGGATATTTTAAATGCCAAAGTAGATCGCTGGAATAGTAGAGAAATGAGCGAGCATTTTTTACACCCAATGGATCAGGTGCAATTATTATTGCCGATCAAAGTCGGAGACTATACAGACTTTTATTCTAGTATAGAACACGCCACAAATGTGGGAACCCTCTTCCGCGATCCCAAAAATGCACTCATGCCGAATTGGCGCCACTTACCCGTTGGCTATCATGGGCGAGCTTCTTCGATCATTGTTTCGGGGACTCCGATTGTTCGACCCAAAGGACAGTCTAAACCTGCAGATGCAACAGTTCCACAATTTGGCCCTACGCGTTTGATGGATTTTGAGTTAGAAATAGGATTTGTAGTTGGAAAAGAAACAGCACTTGGTGAAAGTGTAGATATTTCCAATGCAGAAGAATTTATTTTTGGCCTTGGTTTATTTAATGATTGGTCGGCCAGAGACATTCAAGGTTGGGAATATGTACCACTTGGCCCTTTCTTAGGAAAAAACTTTGCCTCTACCCTCTCTCCTTGGATTGTAACTTTGGAAGCTTTGGAACCTTTTAGAGTGGCCGGACCCAAACAGGATCCCGAAGTGTTACCTTACCTCCAATATGAGGGCGCCAAAAATTACGACCTCCACCTAGAAGTAGCGATCCGCCCGGAAGACGGAGAAGACTTTACGGTCTGCCGATCCAATTTTAAATACATGTATTGGAATATGTGCCAGCAACTAGCCCATCATTCTGTGAATGGCTGTAATATCAAAGTAGGGGATCTTTATGCTTCAGGAACGATCAGTGGCCCTACACCGGATTCTTATGGTTCTATGCTTGAGATTAGTTGGCGAGGAACTCGCCCGGTAAAAATGCCGGACGGATCAGAACGAAAATTCATCAAAGACGGTGACACTGTAACGCTACGCGGATATGGGGAAAGCAATGGAATTAGAATTGGTTTTGGAGATGCGGTAGGGAAAATTTTACCTGCTCATCAGAATCCGCAAGCTTAAGCTTAATTGTGAATCTAAGAAAATACATTATAAGTTTACGACGCTTTCGGGTTTTTCATCGACTCCTGGGAACTTCCCTTGCCCTCTTGCTCGTGATCAGTGCGATCACAGGGGTCTTTCTGGCGCTAAAGAAAAACATTGATCTGATTCAGCCTCCCACACAAAAAGGTCAGAGCAAGGACCTCGCCGATTGGCTGCCTTTGCACCAATTAAAAACCCTTTCTCAAAAAGCGCTTTCTGATGCCTATCCTGATCTAGCCAATAATCCGGTAGGACGAATGGATGTCCGGCCAGATAAAGGCATCGTGAAAATTCTTTTCGAAGAAGGCTATTGGGAAGTCCAATTGGATGGAAAAACAGGAGCGGTTTTGAATATCGCCAAAAGACATTCCGATTGGATAGAAGCCTTGCATGATGGTTCCATCATTAGCGATAGTTTTAAATTAGTATCGATGAATTTTTTGGGCTGGGGATTACTCTGCTTGATTTTTACCGGACTTTGGCTGTGGTATGGTCCTAAGCTATTGAGGAAATGGAAAAAGAAAGGAGCGGTAAAATAGAAAAGGGATTGGGCAAAGTTCGAGGACCATCTTTGATAGCAATCATTTCATTAAAACGATCTTTTTTACAAAACGCCACTGCTGCGTTTCCAGTTCTATCAGATAAATACCATTCGGTAAATGACCTAGGCTAAAAGAAAAACTAACACCTGGGAAGGCTTCATTTTGGTCAAAAGGAATAGGCAATATTTGTCGATCCAAAGATCGAAGTCGAAAGACATAATCTGTATTTATTTCCTTTCGTAAATAGACCCGTACCCTGTCCGGACTAGGATTGGGGTACACAATGATTTCTTCATTGAACCGATCTTCTTCTTTGAGAATGCGTAGGTCTTTGCGTTCTGTTTTTAAGACTTCCCGCATGACTTGAATTTGCTGTTGGGTAAAACTAATTCGACATTGATCATTGGAATAATCCATAAAATTTTCGATCATGTCTGGTAAGTCTGTATTGGCAGATAGACAAGAATTGCGGCCCATTTCACAATCGAAAAAAGAAGGGTAGGCGATGGCAGGAGTGTCGTCAATACCATCGTCATATTGGCAGCCGTTTTGATCCAATTCAAAATTCCCCCAAGGATGAAGGAGTCCGAGGTAGTGTCCGATTTCATGAACCAAGGTGCGTCCCTTTAAGTAAATGATTTCTTCTGATTGGGTAGTGTAAGGAGGAGGATTGGCGCCAAATGCTTTGTAATTCATTACGATGCCATCATAGCTAAAAGCGGGGGCTTCTGAACCTTGTGGCCAATTGGCCAAGCCAGGTGGTGGGTAGGAATAGCCAAAAACCAAATCTTCTTCAATTGCGGCTACCCAAATATTGAGGTAGTATTGAGGATCCCAAGCGGTACTACCTCCTTTAATATTTTGTTTTATTTCTTCAGGATACCGAACACTGCGCGTTTCCCAGTCGGTAGTGACGGCAAATACAGAATCTGTTTTTACCCGGATTATTTTAACAAGTTCAAATTCAATTCTCGGATCTCCAATGATATCGGCAAAGACGGGTCTCAATTGAGCCAGGTCTTCGTTAGTCGCTCGAAAGTCATTGTTGAGTACTTCGATTTGTTCGCGAATAATTTCTTCGGAAAGATTTTCCTCCTCTTTATTCCAAACGACATGAACCACTACCGGCAAGATGTAAACTTCATCATCGCGATAATTGGCTCTTTCGTTTTGCCTGATCTTTTGAAATAACTGCTGATGTTTGGAAGAATTTTCCTGGAGCTGTGCATATAGTGGATCAAATCCACAGGGAAGTTGGGCCAATAGGGGATAGGCAAAGAAAAGGCTGATTAGTAAAAGGTTGAAAGGTCGTTTTCTCATAAAAATCCCTATTTAAGGACTTTGCAGACGTATACACAAATGTATATACTTTTCAAAGATAAGAATTTTTTAAAATATTTGCGAATTTGAAAAAGGAGAATTCTTGGGCGAGTCAAAAGGGTTTGACCATTGTCTTGTTCTCCTAAAAGTGTATAGGATGGAATCGGACTCTTCCAAGCGAATTGACTTCCAATGCAGGAGCCGGCATTTTTATGAGGTTTAGTACAAAGAGTGCGGTACGAAGGAAATTGTTTTTCGTTTTGATTTTGGTGAAGTCAATATCTAAGGAGAGGTAGTATTGCTGATATCGAGGATAGAGGACTGGATCTATGACGAAGGTGTTTTCATCCGTTTCCCAGATATTATCGGTACCACCATATAGATTTTCGGCACCGACGCCAACTGCAACATTGAGCCATTTGGGAAAACGCTCATGGGTTTTTACAAAGCTAGAGATATTGGCAGAAAGCCAAATGGTCTGGCCATTATAGTCTTTAAAAAAACGTTCCGAAAGGGATTCGCCATAAAGCTCTGTTGCTTTTTCCTGGAAGGTAGTACGCTGGCTTCCATCCAAGGAGTAAATCGGTTGCTGTGGATAGGAAACGCCGGAACTAGAAATTTTAACAATAATCCGCTGATCTTTCCAGGCCAATTCCTGGGCTACAAATAAGCCCGTACCTAAGGTATTGAAGGCAACATCATGGAGTGAAAAGCCCCATTCTGCTGAGTGACCGTCCAAAACTTCAAGAGTCGTTTGATACAAGGTGGATAAACCGATAGCAAACCACAAAGAATTTTTCCTATTGACGCCAGCCCATTGCATCAGTCCAAAAGTGCCCCTTGCTTCCTGGTAGGCAGACAAGGAATGGCCAAACTTATCCATCTTATTCCATTCGTCCCAATCATTAAAAAGTTGAAAACTACTCCGAGGATATTGGGAGTACCAAATTTGATTCAGCCCGACGACAGCGCCCGTATAAGAAACCGCTCCGATCCCAAAAGTAGTCCAGAATCGACCCTTGTTAAACGTATCTGCAACAGCAAAAAAAGGAAGTTTTTCCTGTTCTTGTGCCTGAACTGGTGAAAGTCCAAGAAGGAAAGTAAAAAAACAGACTAAGATATATGGGTATATTTGCATGTGGATCGTGGTGTAATGCTGCAAATTTATTATATTTTTAAGTTATTTGATCTAAATTCGGTACTTACTTGAGTATGAAGTTGTTTAAAAACTACTTACTTGCTTGCAAAATGATCTTTAAAGCAATCTTTTCCCCTTAGCTTGTAAGGGGCAGGCTTCTTTTTTATCGATGCCCTCAAAAAAAGAATCAAGCTTGCTTCAAATCTCTATTTTTCACTACAAGCAGCAATTCTTAAACAACTTCTATGTATAAGAATTAAACGAAATATTAACTAAACAATTTTTCCGAGAAGTGAGTGATTCAAAATCAATAAGATGGCTGTATCGTCAATTTCCAGACCTTTTGGAAAAAGGGGTTATTGATGCTGCAACGGTATCGCGCCTCAAAGGCTACTTTGGTCCGGAGGAAAAAGCACCAGATTATAATTTGGCTTTTATCTTGGCCGGGGTACTCGGAGCGGTTTTAATTGGAGGTGGTATCATCTTGATTTTTGCCTTTAACTGGGAAAATCTTTCCAAAACCTGGAGAACGATACTCAGTTTGACCCCTTTGGTCTTTGGCCAATTGATTTACACTTATGTTTTCTTTAGAAAAAATAATAGCCCTGCCTGGGTAGAAAGTTCTTCTGGATTTTTGATGTTGGCAATGGCGGCGGCCATAGCCCTGATTAGTCAGACCTATCATATTGATGGTTCTCTGGAGAGTTTCTTATTTATTTGGATGCTTTTGAGCGTGCCATTGCTTTATTTGATGAATGCGAGTTTGCCTGCACTTTTTTATTTGGTAGGAATTTGTGCTTGGTCGGTAAATGTCTCGGGTTCGGAGTCCGTTTATTATTGGTTTTTTCTAGCGATGTTTGTTCCGCATCTGATTTATAATACCCGCAAGGTAAATAGTATTCGAGGCAATTTGTTGGGATGGACTTTTGTGGTGACGGGAGCGATCTCCTGGTTAGGAGTGATGGAATTTGGTTTGCCCTTGTTTTTTATTTTGGGTGTTGCTTTTTCTTTGAGTGTCTTGTACCTGGTGGGAGACCGATGGTATCCTGCGGCACGTGGATTGGCTGGGCGGCCCTTTCAAGTCTTTTCGGTGATCGGTATTTTTATTTTTTGCATGATGTTGGGCAATGAATGGCCGAGCCAAACGGCTCAGTTGGGGCATTGGGTAAATGGTTGGAATTATGCGCCTTGGGCAGGGAAGATAAACTTTCTAATGTGGATAGGAATCGTCGTTTCCTGGGTATTCCTGATGATCAGTGGTTATCGTAAAGAAGGAAGAATACCACCTTTTGCAGGACTTTTTCCGATATTAGTATTTCTGGGAAGTTGGATCGTACAGAATTATGGTTCCACAGTGCCCATTATTTTAGCAAATTTATACCTCTTGATTTTTGGTATTCATTATATTAGAAGGGGCATTAATTTGCAAAACATGACATTGGTTAATTTGGGAATGCTTTTTATTTCTTCCCTGATTATTGCTCGATTTTTCGATACCGATTGGAGTTATGTCGTCAAAGGAGTAGTGTTTGTTTTATTGGGCCTTTGTTTTTTGGGAGTCAATCTTTTGCTATCGCGTCGATTAAAAGCTGAAGAAACGATCTAAGCCGAGCAAACGAAGGAGGAGCTAAAGCCAGTGCTTGAAACCGACCTACTTAAAAGCTCAAATACCGGATTTGGTCGGAAAAAGCTTAGTTTTAATATAAAAGATAAAACCACCTTGTAGATTTAGTGTTTATTCATTGAGGTTCTTTTAAAAAGAAAATTAATCATAGTTAGAAAACTATCAATTTATACTTAATCATTCTTTGAGAAATTCTATAGTCAGAAAAATCAAAGAATCAACTTAACTAAAAGTAAAATAAAATGAAGCAAAGTAAATTTGTCACCTTCGCCATCATGGGATTCGTTGCGCTGGTATTTGTCATTACCTTATCCAACAGTCTTTTTATCACCATTGATTCAGGAGAGCAGGGGGTCTTGTTTAAAAAGTTTGGAGGAGGACTGGATATCGAAAATCCTTATGATCAAGGATTTCATATCATTGCACCTTGGAATAGAATGTTCATCTACGATGTAAGAACGAATGAGGCTTTTGAACAAATGGCAGTACTTTCCAGAAATGGATTGACGATCAAGGTAGATATGTCTTACCGTTTTCAACCTGTGAAAAATAAAATTGGTTTCCTTCACAATGAGGTTGGACCAGATTATCAAAATGTAATTATCATTCCAGAGATTCGCTCCGCGACGAGAGAGGTCATTGGTAAATATTTACCGGAAGAATTATACTCCACTCAGCGAGAAGCCATTCAAGATGAAATTTTTCAAAGAACATCTAAGTCGGTTGGCGAAAAAAATATTATCATCGATGCGGTGTTGATTCGGGAAGTGACCTTGCCAGAAACACTACAAGCGGCAATCGAAAGAAAATTGAAAGAAGAGCAATCTTCTTTGGAGTATGAGTACCGTTTGGAAAAAGAAAGAAAAGAATCAGAGCGTAGAGTGATCGAGGCACAAGCCAAAGCAGATGCCAATAGAATTTTGAACGCGAGTTTGACTTCTAATATCCTTAAAGATAAAGGTATTGAGGCCACCTTGGAATTGGCCAATTCTCCAAACTCTAAAGTGATCATCGTTGGAGGTGGAGACGATGGTTTACCTTTGATTTTGAGTAATTAAAAACGCTTAATTTTTGAGTGTTTTAATACACGCTGTAAATTAGAAAAAAGCGCTTCGGACAAAATCCGAAGCGCTTTTTGTTTATGGAACTTTATAGAAAGGAGGCAACTTATCTTTAACCTAGGCGAGGAGGCCATAAGATGCCTTCTCTGTTGAAACCAGCTTCTCATCAATCCTTCAATATATTTTACCCTTTCGTATTCCATCAACAATGCTTACAGCTTATCACAGCATTTTGTAATCATGCTTGGTTGCACTCCTAAAAAATGTCATTAATTAAACGCTATCTCAGTAATCCCATTGTTTTAAATGTTTTTTAGTTTTTTTTGCTTAGTTTAAACTCTTATTCTCGACACGTTTCATCTTAATAATGATTAAATAATGACTCCCTCTTTGTCAGCAGTGGGAATTCGTTGTTTATCGATTACTTATTTTTTAATACCCGTAATCTAATTTGTATGAGACGACATGTAATCCTCACTGGATGCTTTCTATTGATCACCAGTTTCGTTTTTGGGCAAAGTAATCCCTGGACGAGTTTTTCCGAAAATGACATTCCTGTAAAAGGAGATAAACGAATCAACCCCGAAGAATACCACACTTTTCAATTAAGCCAATCGGTATTGCAAACACAATTGGCCACGGCAAAGGAAGCAGGCGAAATATCTTTGCGAAACAGCCCTTTCCGTATTCAACTTCCTCAACCTGATGGCCGTCTCCAGAATTACCTCCTGGCTTATGCTCCGGTCATGGCTCCAGCTTTGGCTGCCAAGTTTCCAGAAATCACCACTTATGTCGTACAAGGTATTGACGATCCACATGCCCGTGGTCGCCTAGACTGGACACCAGCGGGGTTTCATGGGATGATCATGAGTCCGTCAGGAACGGTATATATCGATCCATTACAGACAGAAGACGATCGGCATTATCAGGTTTATTTTAAAAAGGATTTTGTAGCGGAGAATCAGGGAGTCATTCCAGCTTGCCAGCCAGAAGATTATGATGAAACGCTGAAAAAAGAAATGGAAGGATTGCTACTCAAAAAAGCCAGTTCGCATGTTCAGGCAGCCCCTTCGGGTAGCAATTTGCGAACTTATAGATTAGCAGTGGCAGCTACCGGCGAGTATACCCAGTTTCATGGCGGCACAGTGGCGGGAGGACAAGCGGCAATCGTTACAGCGATTAATCGGGTAACTGGAATCTACGAGGTCGAAATCGCCTGCCGTTTAGAACTAGTGGCCAATAATGATATGCTCGTGTATACCAATGGCTCTACTGATCCTTATTCCAATAACAATGGAGGTGCCTTACTTGGGGAAAACCAAAGCAATTGTGATGCGGTAATTGGCAGTGCCAATTACGACATTGGGCATGTATTCAATACCGGCGGTGGTGGCCTGGCCTCCTTGGGAGTTGTGTGTAATAATGGCAGTAAAGCTAGGGGACAGACGGGCTTGTCGAGTCCTGTTGGAGATCCTTTCTACGTCGATTATGTGGCACATGAAATTGGTCACCAGTTCGCAGGTAATCATACCTTTAATGGGAGTAGTGGAAGTTGCTCTGGTGGAAATAGAAATGGTTCTACCGCTTATGAGCCCGGTAGTGGAACGACGATTCAAGCTTATGCTGGAATTTGCGGAAGCCAAAATACGGCGAGCAATAGTGATGATTATTTCCATACTATTAGTTTTGATGAAATGGTCACCTTTACCACGCAGAGTAATGGAAATAACTGCCCAAATACCACAGCTACAGGTAATAGTATACCCGTACCAACTGCTGGCGGTGGCGGTCTTACTATCCCAATTAATACCCCTTTTGCACTTACTGGAAGTGCTACTGATGCAGATGGGGATCCGCTGACTTATAACTGGGAACAATTTAATCTGGGATCTGCGGGGAGCCCCAATAGCCCAAGTGGGAATGCTCCTATTTTTCGTTCTTTCCCTGCATCTACTAGTCCTACTCGTACCTTTCCACAGACATCCGATTTATTGAATAATACACAGACCATCGGTGAAATACTACCTTCTTATGGTCGTAATCTTACTTTTCGAATGACTGCCAGAGACAATCGAGCAGATGGCGGTGGAGTTGATTACACTCAAATTTCGCTGACTGTAGATGGAGGCTCTGGACCTTTTCTCGTTACAACGCCGAATACCAATGTAAGTTGGACGGGCTTGTCGACTGAAACGGTTACTTGGGATGTTGCCAATACTGATATTGGTCCGGTGAATTGTACCAATGTAGATATTCTACTTTCTACCGATGGAGGAATAAGCTTTCCCACGGTTATTTTAAGTGGTGTGGCTAATGATGGTAGTCAAGATATCATTGTCCCGAATATGCCTACTAGCGAAGCGCGAATTAGAGTTGCTTGTAGCAATAATGTCTTTTTTGATTTGTCCAATCAAGATTTTACGATTCTCCTTGGAGCCGTTATACCTGTGGAGTTGGTTGAATTTCAAGCGCGTGCCGCAGGCAAGGCGATTCAATTGAATTGGACGACGGCAGTAGAAATTGACAATCGCGGCTTTGAGATAGAAAGAAGTACTACTCCGGATCGCGGCTTTGAAAAAGTTGCTTGGTTAGCTGCCCAGGATTTTAGGGGAGCGAACAATGCTTATTATTTGATGGATGAGGATGTCAATGCTGGGCAATTTTATTACTATCGTCTGCGACAAGTGGACTATAGTGGAGACGCTACTTATTCCGATGTTGTTTCGGCGAAGGTGAAAGGATCAACAGCTTGGGATTTACAATTGCAACCCAATCCAGCCAAAGGTCAAGTGTCTATTGTCAATGCAGCAGACGTCGGTGAAAATATAAGTTTACAGATTTTCCGAGTAGATGGGCAAGTGGTTTATTCTACGGAAACTGCTCTACAAAAAGCAGGCGACCAAGAACTGATTGATCTAAGTACTTTTGCTCCGGGCGTTTATATTCTGAAAGGGAAAGCAGATGGACAGGAGATTGTGAAGCGTTTGATTGTGAGGTAGGGGATTGATCAAAAGACTAAAAAAGAATAGTGGTCAGACGACTTGGTTTGTCTGACCACTAGTATTTATAAAGGAAAAAAAATTTAGAATAAACTCTAATCTTTTGCCTAAGGTGCCAGCAGGTGCATTTTATTTGTGGCCGTTTTATTCTTTCCATTCGGGAAGAATCATTTCTTTACATTATAATCTTAATACACGCACAGACCAAACTGATTCCTCCATAATTATGGACAAGAAATAAACCCCCGAATTGTATTTATTCAAATCTATTTCCATTTCCTTTTGCAAATCTCCCTGTAATAATAATTGACCATTTAAGTCACTCAATTTATAGTGAGCTTGGATAGGAGAGTAGGTAGCAGAATTTTTAGGGAGCCGGTGGTGGGATTAGGAAAGACTTGTGGCGATATCATTAGAAGCTCATCAATTCCAAGCGTAGTATCTTCTTCACAATTTTCATCAATACCATTATCTGGAATTTCTTCCGCTCCAGGATTAATTGCGGGGTCATTATCGTTACAGTCTTCGGCAAGAAGAAATCCATCCTGATCCAAATCATCATCAAAGGTATTGTCGTCGCAATCATCGTCAAAACCAATTATCAATGTCTGATTGGCTTCTAAGAAAAAGAACGCTGCTTCCTGACGGGCATTGCCCTTTGCTACTCGTAGGGTTAAATATTCGTAAGAATAATAAGAGGTAGAAAGTATATTTCATAAGGGCTTATTTTTTGTTGAAATTTAATTCTCTTTCGGCTTGTCCTTGTTTAACAACCGTACTTGTTTTTCCTCTGATTTGAGGTTACAGAATACAAAACCAGCCGTTTTCTATTCTGTACTTTGTTTTGCTGGAAGCTACCGTGGGGACCTGCAGCAGTGGCGATTCTAAAGCGGAATAGAAATTAAAACTCTAACCAAAATCCCAATGATGATCCATAATGAAAATTACATAAACCAAAAAGCATATCGTAAACAAATGCACTAATAATATAGTCACTGTAAAAAACATCAGCATAGTCTTTTTTACGCCGCTTGGATGTTCAGTATCTTTCACCTCACCAAGTCGACCAATTGCTTTGAATGAATAAATTGCTCCAAGAATAAGACTTGCGAACAGGAATATGCCAAGAAAAGAATCATCCATAAAAGTCATCACCGTGAAAGCAAGTGATAGAACGAATAAGCCAAAAGCAATCTTCGTAAAATTGAGTGCTTCATCCATCGGCTTGTCCTTCTCAGAGTTCGTCATGTTAGTTGTTTCTAAAATAAGGAATGATACAGTTGGTTATTTTTTATATGCTAGTTTTTTGATTGCTGTAAGGTTAGAATACCCGGTGTGGCCAACGAATGAAGGATGTGTGGAGGTAGGTGTTTTTTTAGTTCTTGTTTAAACACCGTTTATATTTTGAATTTTAATCGTTCTTGGACAAATCCCGTGGTCAATCAAAAAGAAGAACAAAAACTTGTATTGAGCTTGCCGAAATAAGCGTTTGTTCTTCTTTTTGGTTGACTCACACACGGGATTTGTCTGAGAACCATTTTAATTTAGCATTTGATTAGCAAATCTTGAAAAGTAAATAAAGGAATTGGCGTCAATATCAATAGAATTCACATCTCTAAGTAAATTGTATGGCCTTCTTGCCGTTGTAGCCATTATTGTAGCCAGTTCTCTTTTTTATTTGCTGAGTTTTAATATTCGTATCGCTCCTTGAATTACCAATATAAAAACAATCGTCCCGATTATTAAATCAGGTTTATTTGAATTTAACCCATTCACCAAGATAGCAGCGATTATTACTCCTAAATTGATAATTACATCATTGGAAGTAAATATCATACTTGCTTTCATATGTGCTTCTTCTTTGTTTTTGGATTGTTGTAAAATATAAAGACAAAATCCATTTGCAATTAAAGCAAGAATTGAAACCGAAATCATTGTCGAAAATTCAGGAACTTTATCTGGTCCTAAAAACCGTCTTATTACTTCTGTAAATCCAATAATCGCAAGAGTTATTTGAAAATAACCTGCAATTTTGGCAATTCTTTTTTTTCTGATAAGAGTTCCACCGACTGCAAATAAACTTATTCCGTATACAAAACTATCTGCAAGCATATCCAGGCTATCTGCAACAAGTCCCATTGATTTTGAAATCAAACCTGTTGTCATTTCAATTATGAAAAAGGCAAAATTTATTAAGAGAACTTTCCAAAGTAATTTTTTCTGATTGGTATTTTCTTCAAATTTTGTTTGCTTAGATATTTCTGTCGAAATCTTTTTTCCACCCAAATTCAATTCAGCAATTGAAGTCTCGATTTGGTCGATTTGCCCAATGTGAAAAATAGTTAGTTTTCGATTTGAAATATCAAAGTCCAGATTTTTTATTGCTGCAATTGAATCTAATTTCATTCGGATAAGATTTTCTTCCGAAGGGCAATCCATTTTAGATATTTCAAAAATTGTTTTTTCCACTTCTTTCTTTTTCTTTTTTTTAATTGACTACAACGACTATATACACACAAGTCCCCACTCATTCCTCCTCCTCCCAAACCATCATTCCACATACTTCTGCCGAATCACCAAAGCATACCAGTCTCCATCGAGTTCCAGATAACCTTGTTCGTAACAAAAATGATATTCATTGCCATTCTTGGTTTTGTACTCATTGGTGTAATAACTAAACTTAAATCCCTTCTCCAGAAGTTTGTCGCGGTGAACTTTGCTCTTTCCTTTGGGATTGAGGGCTTTGAGAATCCTTCTGTTTTTCCGCAAAATGTTGTTGACATTGCGGACAAAATTGTTGGCATCGCTATTTAATCGATTATTAGCAGTGGTGCGGCAATAATCGGAGCAAAATTTTTTGTCCGCCCTTCCTTGGATCGCATCCCCGCAAATAGGGCATTTTTTCTTGGATTTCATATTGTTTAGGTGTAGGTAAATGGATACAAACGTTTACAAACGAAACTACGCATTTATTATCCGACTAGCAAATCTTTCTCCCCCCATCTTTGTGTTATCACTGCAAAAAGAAACGTTTAGTGTTTCTGGAGCAGATTTTATCATTCAAACTTTATAAAATGAATACTTTAAGAAACAGTGTGCAATTAATTGGCAATTTAGGTAAAGACCCAGAAGTGAAAGAATCAGAACAAGGAAGCACTTATGCTAAAGCTACCATCGCAACGAACGAAACCTACCAGAATAAAAATGGAGAACAAGTAACTGATACGCAATGGCATAATATTATTGCCTGGGGCAAGATTGCTGAAAACATGGGTAAGATCCTCAAGAAAGGAAATGCCGTTGCAGTAAAAGGAAAGTTGAACCACAACTCTTACAAAGACAAAGAAGGCAACATTCGATATTTCTCTTCGGTAGTTGTCAATGAATTTATGGTGCTTAATAATGCTGATCGCGCTTGATCGGTATCGGATTGACAGAAGGAAAGAGAGGACGCTCTCTTTTCCTTTCTTTTTTTGGGAACAGCTTACCTTGTACAAAATCTAAAAAAAAATTAGCTATTGGCACTAAATATCAATATCTTGTAAATCGAAAGCAATACTTCAGAGATGTGACGAATCTTAATCAGTAATCTTTTGGAATGTTAAAATTCCAAGTCCCTGTCCCAAAACTTTACGCGAATATTTTTTGTTTTTCGCAGCTACAAGGTTGAAAAAATAATTTCAAAACTTCAGAAATTGAAGCTTGGTGAAAGCCAAGTTTGATATTTCATTAAGTTTGATGTTTAAAGCCTTGTTTCTAAGCATGTTTTACATGCTTCAAAAGAGATATTGAGTCTTCCCCCATGAAAGATCAGCTTGAGTAGTAATATTCCATAAGTTTCAATATCTCTCTCTCGTCACTTTTCCAATTTACCCCCCGTATAATTAATGTCAAACTTAATAGTGTTGACCTGGCCTTATAGTACCCAAAATAAATTAGGGAATACTAAGGTGAACCCTGCTATCCAATTTATTCAGCAGCTAGGGTAGGTCATCAAAAGAGCTGTAAAGTTCAGAATGAAGTCAAGATTAGCCAAATTTAACGCAAGACATAAACAACGGAAGATGAACAAAATTAAAATTCTAATTGCAGAGGACCATGAGATGTTTAGGAAAGGGATTGCTGCGGTACTGAATCGTCGGGAAAACATAGAGGTCATAGGGGAGGCTCGAGATGGAGATGAAGTGGTCGCTTTAGCTGCATCTTTATTGCCGGATATTATTTTGATGGATGTTCATCTGCCCAAAATAAGTGGAGTAGAAGCAACTCGCCGAATTGTAGAAAAATTTCCCCGAATCAAAATTTTAGGATTAAGTGCAGAGGCGGCAGAGGAAGAGGTCGTCAACATGATTCGAGCAGGAGTAAAAGGTTATGTATTGAAAGATACCACCATCGAAGAACTTGCACTCGCCATAAGAGCCTTATCAGGAGGGAATAGCTATTTTTCAAGTCGAGTTTCCTTAAAATTACTTTCCAGATTAGATAGCAATAACAGGTCCGTCGGATTTCCAGAGGGCTCTCCTAAAAGGAATTTGACTGGACGAGAATCTGAAATATTAAAATTTATCGCAGAAGAATTAACCAACAAAGAAATTGCAGATCGACTTTTTATCAGCCCAAGAACAGTGGAAACTCATCGTAGAAACCTGATTCAAAAGCTTAAGGTTAGAAATACTGTTGGGCTGGTAAAGTATTATCTCAACCTAACTCGAAAGATTAGTGTCTAACCTATACCTTTTAGGGGTTACGTATTTTTACTTATCCCTAAGGGTAAACACGTAGTAGAAAAATACGGGTTCTCGGTATTAGATAACTCTACGAATAGGAATACCTTTGCAAATACCAAATTGAAATTAGTATTCCGTTAAACTCAGAACTGTTTTCATTAAGTCCCCCACTTCACAATCAGAGCTCAAGCTCCATTTCATTCTAGTATTGTGAAGTCTTGTAAGTAAACAATCTTATTGATACATCACCTATAAAAAAAAACTGATCGCTGTACAGACAGCTTTCAATTGGATAGGGTATGTCATCTCTTCTCGTTCCCAATCACTGAACCTTTTAAAGCACAACCTAGGAATTTTAGGTATGGTACTACTTTAGTGCCTCGACCTTATTATAATATTTTAACGAAACAATTTTTTATCAACTCTTAAAGTACTTGTAGTCATGAAAAAAACACTTTTATTCTTTGCTTTTACAATGAGTGTTGGGTACATGAGCGCCCAAACAAATATTAGTAATGTTCTCCAGAATGGAGACGAAAACCTTAGTACAGTTACTCAGGTAGGAAACTCAAACAAATCTTTATTGGTACAAGATGGTAGCATCAATGCTTCTGACGTAAGCCAAAGAGGTCAGGAAAACGTTTCTGAAGTTCAAATGGCAGGAGGTAATAACCTCACAACCATGGTACAAGTTGGAAATACCAATGCTGGTGTTACTTTGATCACTGAAGCAAATAACGTTGCTTTGGTTTCTCAAGAAGGAGACAATAACATCGTTCGTCAAGAAATGGAAACTTCTGATAGTGAAGCTACTGCGATCCAAGAAGGAAACGGTAACAAAGTTATTCAGGGGCAAACTGGTGTAAGCAATAATACTTTGTTTACTCAGCAAGTTGGAGATGCTAACCTTTCTACTCAAGTTCAAGCTGGAGAAAACAACGCTATCTTCACTGATCAACTTGGAAACGGTTCTGCTGCTATCATCACTCAAGATGGAACTTCTAACAACCTTTCTTTGAACCAAGAAGGAAACAACAATACTATCAACGCTGCTCAAACTGGAAACAACAACTACGCAGGTGGAGCTAACCAAGTATTGCTAGACCAATTTGGTGATGAGAACAACATCATCTTGGAGCAAACTGGAGACGAAAATGCAAGTGCAGTTTACCAAGCTGGTGGAACTAACGAAGCTATCAACTCTCAAAATGGTTTGGGTAACAACAGTGTAATCGAGCAATTCGGTGGTAGAAACTCTGCTACTGTATCTCAGTCTGAGAACTAGGCCAAAAGATCATATCTAAACTAAGTTTTATTCTTTGAATATTACTTAAGCAGGTGTTCAAAATTGTGTTACCAATAAATTAGTTCGTACCTCTTGAACCTCCGTTGTCGGTTTGAGATGAATTTTGTTTTTAGCCGAGGCATGAACGAGCAAGGCTCGTGAACCGCAAAGCGGACGGGTGGCTCAAGGCGATGCCTA
>CALLVY010000313.1 GCA_938015925.1 uncultured Saprospiraceae bacterium | reverse complement strand
CGCAGATTTAAGTAATTTTGCCGCATGAATTTTTCTACCGAAGAAAATTTACTGGATTTTAGTCAAACCGAAAGAATGTCCCGCCAATTGGAACACCGCTTTTTGGCAAGCTTGTCGGAAAAAGTGAAGGTGGAGTTGTTTCCTGGAAATTACAAAGATTATCTGGAGCGATTTTACCAATCCGGTTATCACGAAATCATCCATCGAAGGTCGGAACAATTGTCCGAAGAGTTATTGAACTTGTACGAAAAAAATACGGGGGATAGTGCTGATCCGGCCATTTATGAATTATTGGACGGAGAATTTGAAGGCCTTCTGGAGCAGTTCATCATTTTGCATTGTCAGGCTTTGCATGGTTTTGATTTGCCACAAGCGATTTTGAGATATACCAATCGGAAAAGAGAAGAGGTGAAATTGGAACAGATGATTTTTGATTATTTGAATTTCGACAAAGAAGAAGAAACGGTTTATACCAATTTTATAAAAATGCCTGCGGAAGCAATGGAGCAAGCGCTAAAGAGTTTTTTGTTGCCAGGAAAGGGAGAACGCATCTTTTTTATTTGCGACCAGAGTATGATGGGATCTTGTAAAGAAGGTTTTGCGATGACGAATCAGGGGATTTATTGGAAAGCTCCTTTGCATCCTGCCGGAGAAGTATTGTATGGTGATTTAGAAGAGCTGATCAGGGATAATGGCGATTGGATCTCCATCAATAAGGCATATTTCAATGCCAATCCGTCGCTAAATATCAAATTATTCAAATTACTACTGAAACTAAAGGAATGGTTTGTTGAAAAATCATAAATTGCGGCGAATAATGGATCAATTTTTAGGCGTACAAATTGTTTAGAATAAATACCAAATTAAAATGAAGAGACCACTCGTAAATCCACTGGATACCAATCATAGTTCTGAGGCTGAAGAAATGGGCCGTTTTTATCAAGAGACTTTGGGCTTTGTGCCAAATAGCCTTTTTACCATGATGCACCGCCCAAGAATAGCTACGGCTTTTTTGGAGATGAATAAAGCGGTTATGGAAAATAAAGGGCGAGTGACTAGTAGCCTAAAACGGCTATTGGCTTATATTTCTAGCATGACTACTGGCTGTCGATATTGCGAAGCGCATACCATCCGAGCAGCGGTTCGCTATGGTGCTGAGCAAGAAAAATTAGAAAACATTTGGGAGTACCAAACGCATCCTGCTTTCTCTGATGCAGAGCGAGCCGTTTTTGATTTGGCGGTTGCCGCTTCTCAGGTTCCCAATGCAGTGACCGATGAAATCTCAGAACGCATGCGCGAGCATTGGGAGGAAGGGGAGATCGTAGAAATCCTTGGTGTCATTGCTTTATTCGGCTATCTCAATCGCTGGAACGATAGTATGGGAACAAAATTGGAAGAACCTGCCGCAGATGATGGAGTAGAGCTTTTGGGAGAAAAGGGATGGACGCGCGGGAAGCACCAATACTAGTCCACTCAGAAAATATCTATTAAAAAAAGATGGGCCGTAAAATATTTTACGGCCCATCTTTTTTATTCTTCAAGCACCTCTTTAACTCGCCCCACTTCCCCCGTCTCCAATCGCACCTTAATCCCATGCGGGTGAGTAGCCGATTTGGTCAATATCCGATCCACCACACCTTCTGTCAAATCTCCACTGCGCTGATCTTCTTTCATCACAATGGCTACCAATAGGCCAACACTAATATCTGCTCGTTTTCTTCCTGACATGCTTTGATTTTATTCTTCCCATTTTTAAACAACTTCTTTAAATCAATTCTCAATACCAATAGGTCATTGACGGACCTAATCCTGATTCACCGATCGCCCAAACTGTCGAACAATTAAAAATAAAATAACCAAACTAATCAACATCAAGACAAAGGAAATCATCCAGCCGCCTCCCAAAAAGGTAGACAAGCCCCCAGCAACAATAGATACCGAACCCACCGTAAGCGCATAAGGCATTTGCGTACGAACGTGATCAATGTGATTACAATCCGAAGCCAAAGAACTCAAGATCGTAGTATCCGAAATCGGAGAGCAATGATCTCCCATCACCGAAGCGGCTAAAACTACCGCAATAACATTCAGTAATATTTCCATACTTATATCAGGCTCCAATCCATTCACCTGACAAATGGCCCAAGTCGTGGGCAAGGCAATCGGATATAAAATCGCCATCGTACTCCAACTAGATCCAGTAGAAAAAGCAATTAAACCAGAAAGGACAAAAATAATCATCGGCATCGCATAAGGACTCAAGCTGTCTTGCAAAATAGAAGTCAGATAATTGGCGGTATGCAATTCTTCTGTGGTGATTGCCAATGCCCAGGCAAGCGTCAAAATCATCAAAGCTGGAAGCATGGTTTTAAAACCAGTGGTCAAGGTATGCATAGAATCAAAGAGACTCATGATCCGACCACCTATGGTAAGCAACAAGGCAACGAGTACCCCTGAAGAAGAAGCCCATAATAAGGCAATATAGGAATCAGAAACACCAATGAGTTGTCCCAATTTCATAAAGAAAGAAGCATCTGGATTGTCTAACAAAACACCTAAATTGGCCCAAATGGCACTCCAGCTTTGCGAAGGCAAATCGACTCCCGCTTCAACCAGGGAAGCATACAAACTATCCATGCCAGTGTACACCAATCCATAGATCGTTACCAAGATGACGGTCAATACTGGAAGCGCTGCATTGTACCATTTGAGTGGTGCACCAGGGACAGGGCTGAGGTCTTCCATATTGGGTTCGTCTTCTCCTGGATTACTAGCGCTACTGACTTGACCTGTTTTTCTGGCTCTTTTTTCAGCGACCAGCATGGGGCCAAAATCTTTTTGTGTATAGATGATGATGAGTATAAAGCAAAGGGTTAGGATTGGGTAAAAAGAATATTTGAGAGAGCTGATAAAGAGCGCGTAAGGACTTATCGAAGTATCAAACCCCTCCAATTGGCTAATCCCAGATTCGATGTAGCCCAGCTCTGCTCCAATCCAAGTCGTTATAAAAGCGATGGCAGAAACAGGAGCGGCCGTACTATCCACAATATAAGCTAGTTTTTCTCTGGAGATTTTAAACTTATCAGTAACAGATCGCATGGTATTTCCAACAATCAAAGTATTGGCAAAATCGTCGAAGAAAATAGCCACACCCAGCAACCAGGTAATAAACTGAGAACTCCTTGGTGTACGGGCATATTTGGAAAGGGCTTGTACGACACCCGCCATTCCACCATTTCTCGAAATAATAGCAACCATTCCACCAATCAAGAGGGAAAAAACAATGACGGATAAATGACCACCATCATTAAGCGCTCCAATAATATATTTGTCAATCACTTCCCAAAGCGCTTTTAGAACTGCACCAGGACGCATTCCATTGGCAATAAAAGCACCCACCCAAATTCCCACAAAAAGAGAGGTAATGACTTCCTTAAAAATCAAAGCCAGAATAATGGCAATCAAAGGAGGAAACAAAGAAAGCCACATGGGAATGTGTTTGGCTTTATAAGTTGAGCCCGTTTGAGAGACATGATAGATCTTGTTCGTATTGTTTTTACCAATGGGGCTTTGGAAGAATAATAATTTTCCTTTTTCATCGACCTCAAAATCCATTTTGGCAATTCCCTGATTAAAGATCAAACTGCTGGCATCGCCACCATTGATATTTATTTGCGCTTGACCATTGGCTCCGGGAGCAGAAAAAACCAAAACCTCCTGATCGCCATTCTTTTCCATGTTGACCTCAAAATGGGACAATTCGATTGTAGGGACTGGCGGCGGCGGGGGAGTTAAGCTTACTAAAGAGTCCGTAGGCTCCTGTCCGAAAAGATTGACAACTGATAGACAGAAGAATATTAGGGGAATAAAATGTCGGATTTTCATCTTGTTTTTTTCGTAAATTTAGAATTCTATAGTTTTCTCTGAAAGGGACTAATCTGCCTTTTATTAAAAAAGGTTAGCCTAATGACTAAAAAAAAGGACGATAACCAAAACTAGCTTCTCTGATGTCCGTTTTATATAGGTTGAGTAAGAAACAAATTTATCGTCAAAACACCAAGTTTAGCAAGCTTGAAAAATAAGTACGATTTTTAGGGTATAATCTTTTTTAAACCACTTTTTAGAATAGAATCCTTCTGATTCTATGTTGTAAAAATCCAATTATGAAGAAATTGATGTTCTTATTGTTTTTGGCAGGGATAAGTACTCCCAACATCTTTGCACAGGCCGTCCAGGAAATGACAGTAGATGTTTTTCAGAATAATGTACAATTGGTCTCTCCATTTGCGGGAGGTTTAAAATCGCCTCAATTTTCAGAAGTCGACCTCAATGGCGATGGAATTCAAGATTTATTCATTTTTGATAAAGCGGGCAATGTTCGTTTGACCTTTATCAATAGAGGAACCAGCAATGAAATTGATTATGAATATGCACCATTCTATTCCAAGTTTTTTCCAGAATTATCGAACTGGGCATTGCTTCGAGATTTTAATGGTGATGGGATCATGGATATTTTTTCCCAATATAGAAACCCGGGAATTTCTGGAGTAGAAGTTCATGTCGGCCGTTTTGATGGCAACCACATTGCTTTTGATCGTTTTAATTTTCCACAACTAGATGCAAATATTATCCCTATTCCAACAGGAGGTAATCAGTTTACTCAGATGTATATTAGCCTGGAAGACATCCCTGCAATCGACGATATCAATGGCGATGGCGATATGGACATTCTTACTTTTAGCGATGGAGGAGGAGTGGTTTATCTTTACGAAAATCAATCGATAGAACAGGGCTATGGTAAAGACAGTTTGATCTTTCGTCGAGTAGATGAGTGTTGGGGAAAATTTTATGAATCAGGAATTGACAATTGTCTAACCTTAAGCGATGATCCTGAGAAATGTGAAGATGGGTTTACCACCAATGGCGTACACGCAGGATCAACCTTGCTGACATTTGATACCGATAATGACGGTGATAAAGAAGTCTTGCTGGGAGATATTAGTTTTACAGAAATGGTTTTTGCGATTAACGATGGAACAAAAGACAAAGCTTTTGTGATGGATCAGGATTGTGCTTATCCTGCTTATGATGTTCCCGTTGACATTACCTCTTTCCCTGCTTCCTTTATGTTGGATGTCAATAATGATGGACGCAAAGATTTATTGGCTACTGCCAATACCGAAAACATTGGCGTCTCTTTTAAATCGGTGTGGTACTATCAAAATACCAACACCAACGAAGAGCCAGTCTTTGCTTTGCAGAACAAAAATTTTATGATTGACGAAATCCTTCAATTTGGTCTTGGCGCCAATCCTACTTTTGTCGATGTGAATGCAGATGGTTTATTGGATATCGTGGTTGGTAATTTTAGACTGGAAACGACTGGACTTTCTAACCTCTACCTCTTAGAAAATGTGGGAACCAAAAACGAACCTGCTTTTGTCGTTGCGGATGAAGATTGGTTGGGCTTTAAGGATATATTTGCAACCTCTAATAATCATTTTGATTTTGTAACTTCTTTTGGTGATTTAGATGGCGATGGTGATCAAGATTTGTTGGTGGGAGATAATTCGGGTTCGCTTTTGTATCTGGAAAATACTGCCGGACCTGGTCAGCCAATGGCCTTCGGACAAATTCAGGGAGACTATATGGGAATAGATCCTGGTCAAGCCAGTGCTCCAGAATTGATAGATATTAATCGTGATGGTTTATTGGATATCATCATTGGAGAAAGAACGGTAAATGCCGACCCAAATGATTCGACTAAGGTGGGGAATATCAATTACTTTCAAAACATTGGTACGGCTACTGCTCCCATGTTTAACCCTGATGCAGATGCTCCCGAAAACTCCCGCTACTTTGGTCGAATCAATACCATCGCTCCGGGTTTGGGCGGTTTCAATAAAGGCGAAGCGAGTCCCGCTATTTTTGATACGGGCAAGGATTTTATAGTATTCACCGGAAGTGCTTCTGGAAGAATTATGGCTTACGATAAAGTGTCCGAAAACTTAGATGGTGCCTTCCACGAGATCACTCGGGACTTCGCGAATATACGCGTTGGTACCCAAACGAGAATGGACGCCGCAGATATTAATAATGACGGATTGATCGATTTGATCATCGGTAATAAGCGAGG
>CALLVY010000312.1 GCA_938015925.1 uncultured Saprospiraceae bacterium | reverse complement strand
AGCTAAAAAGGCAGGATTTTATTTCTAGTCGAGAAGTGCCCGGAGCCTAATAGCCGTAGCTATTATGGCGAGGACACGACGAAGGATAGGAATAAAAGACAAGTTTTTAGCCATACTAAATTATTTAGAATAAAGTCTAATATTGATACCACAAATATAAGCGCTAAAAGCAGCTAAAAATTAGACTACTTTTCCCGTCGAATTGGCAATTTTTCCTTTTGTCGAAGAAAAAAAGCCTTTTCTGTTTAAATGGCTAAGTTTTAAGGAATGTTTTACTCGTGAATTTTAATCCAATCGATGCTTTGGTCTTCTAAAAAATGGATCACGAGGACTTGGGTATGCAGTGGCCATAAACCCAATCGTTTTTGCTGGATCTGGTAGTAGAGAAAATTAGTATCGTTTCTATAATAGGAAGGTTCGCCGAGGAGGGCTAAGATTTCTGTTTTGCTAAGACTTCTAATGGAATCATTGTAAAGGACATTTTGGAGCATGGCCGCTCGGTAGGGATAATTGGCTCCTTCTTTGATTTTCCATTTTGCGGAATCGAATGGGGTTTCCATTTCTGATGGGGAAAGGCTTGCTGGATGTTTGCTTGGGCCATTATTTCCACAAGCCACACCAAAAAAGATTAGAAGGAGGAGCCATGGTTTGGGCGGCTGTGATTTATGAAAAATTGAGAGACAAATATTGGTGAATTTAATTTAAACTCTGATAGGTTTTTTCCAGTTTTCCAAATTTACATTATTGATTCGCTCCAATTGCTTTACATTATTACTGACTAAAACTAGATTGTTCGTTGTTGAAGTTACTCCAATGAGTAGATCAAAATCCGGAATTATATTTCCTGCTTTTTTTAGTCTTGATTTTTCTTTAGCAAATTCATCTAAGGCACCATAGATTGGAATTACAGTAAATAATTCTTCTACTTAAATCTTTATCACTACTTGTTCTACTTTCAAGAATATCATTTGCTAGATTTACATTCGTATCATTCCATAATCCGAAGAGTTCATCTAATAAGTTTTCTTTTGTTTGCTTTTCTGAATTGAAATTTTTCTTCAAATTCTCAGATAACTTTGTCAAAATTTCTAATTTAGATTCAATACTCAATCCATTTATGAGTCTCATCAGCCTTGATACAGCTATATTATCCATAATAATTTATTTTTCTTTAATACCACTTCAACAAAGATAATATTTTTTAGGTTCACTTGTTGAAGTAATAGTGTTTACCAAGGTTCTTTCTATGGTCTTTTAAAAAGAAGGATTCCATAAAATACCATATACCTGAATGCATTGCCAAATAGAATACAAGGAAATCGCCACGGTAACCACAATTAGCATTAGCCGCTCTATCGACAAAAAAGCCAATACCTTTCTTTGATATAAAGCATACGCTAAGACACAAAGAAGTACCCAACCCATGGAATCCCAAAAGAGTTTAAAGTTATCCATATGGGCACTATTTTTCCAACTGAATAACAAAAATGGAAGCTCGGTAATCGCTTGATTGAGGAGATAGAGGATCGCAATAATCCAAGCAAAAGTTTTGCGATACCATAAAGTAAGGCCAGCGAGAAAAGGAATCAATACCGATCCCGCCCATATTTGGACTTCTCTACTTCCTATTTGTTTATAGCCCATTTGGGTGGCATGTTCAAATTCTAAATAAACACCATAGAGCGCGTAAACCGCAAAAATAAATAAAACCAAGGCGACCATTTTTACCAATTCCTCGGCGGTAAATTTTTCCTTAGGTTGTCTTAGTTTTTGGAAAAAAGAATAGAGTAGGGAAGGGAGGGCATTTAGGATGTTGGTCGACTGATTTACAGCCGAATCTTCTACCGACTCCTCGAAATCAGTGGGAGGAGGAACATCGAATGGCTCAGCTGTATTTCTACTCGCCAATACTTCTTGTGCAGCGGCAAGCGCCTCCGCCGTATACTTTTCTTTTTCGTGAAGAATACGAATTATTTGCTCATCAGAATAAGCTTGGTATTTTTCGAGGTAGTTCATTGGAAAGTAAATTGGTAGACAAAATTTATGGAATGATACGCGGTGAAGTCTGCGGTATGCGAAAGCCGCATACCACAGACCATCCTAAAGATTCTTAATGATTCCCAAATGTAAAATTCTTCCCCCCGCTTGATTTACCGGACTCACACTTTTACCAATTACAACTCCATATTCAGGAGCCGTATATTCTTTGATGATATCTCCGAACACATTTCTTAGGGTCGCTATTTTTTCTCCCTTTTTGACAATCTGAGTGACTTCAGGATGAACCGTTAGCAGACCACCAGTATCCGTATAAACCCAGTACGATTTTTTACAAATAATCGTTTCTGTAGAAAGTTCTTCTACTTCAGAATCGGTTATTTTAAAATGTCCCAGCAAATTGTGGATTCCCGTCAGTCCATCTCTGATCATTCCTTTTTGAAATAGATTCGGATTTCCGACTTCGAGGGTAATCGCAGGGATGTCAAGTTCGTCTGCGGTTCCTCGGAGGGTTCCATCGCTTGGTGGATTGTGAACGATGATTTGAGCATTTTGTAGCAAAGCCATTTTTCGAACCACTTCGTCACTCATATCTGCTCGGATATAATAGGAATTGATTCTTCCATTACTGGCCGTATGCAGGTCTACGAGGTAATCAAAATGCTTGATGATTTTGTTGATGATGCGATAAGCGTAGACTTGGCTAACGGTGCCTTCTGGTTTTCCAGGCATGATGTGATTAAGGTCGGTGCCATCTAAAAATCTTCTTTTCTTTCGCAGAAAGGAAGGAACATTCAAAATAGGAATACCGACTATAGTGCCTCGCAATTGTTTGACATCAATTTCATTGAACAAACGTTGGATGACTGGAATACCATTTAATTCATTTCCATGAACGGCAGCGGTAAGTCCCACTGTTTTTCCTTTGGTTTTGCCTTTTGCAATAATCACCGGGATGCGAATTGGAAGTCCCATTCCATCTTTAACAATCTCCAACCAATACCTGGAAATAGTTCCCTTGGGGGCTTTATTGATGTTTAGTTCTTTTAAGACTTCGACTTTTGTTTCCATGTTATTGAGCTTGTTTTTTTGCTAAAAAATAATTCCAAATTAAATCAATAGCTTCTTCCACCAAAGGGCGTTTTTTGAGTGCTGCGATTTGCGGAAGCCCGCCGATACTTGTCGTGTTTATTTCTGATAATACTCTTTTTCCGTCATCACCCACTAAGGTGTCTACGCCATACATCACAATGCCCATTTTGGATAAAACCGGGTCAATGGCTTTGATGATCTCTTTTTCGGCTTCTTCTGGTTCGGAAATATGCGAACTTCCACCCATCGCTACATTGCAAATCCAAGAATCTTCAGGTGGCAATCTTAAAGAAGCGCCCAATATTTTTCCATTGACCACAACGATTCGTTTGTCTCCTTGTCCAACATTTTTTAGATACTTGACTCCCAAATATTGGAATTCTTGATTTTCTAAGTCTTTCAAAAAATCAGCCAAGTCTAATTGTTGTGGTCCCAGCCAAGCTTTATTGCCGTCAATTTTGACAATTCCTTTTCCTCCATATTCTCTAAAGGGTTTTAGGACAATAGGGAATTGATTTTTAAAGGAAATAATATCGGCTACGGTTCTACAGATTTTTAGCGGCGGACATAGTTCTGGAAAACGAATTAGAAATTCTTTGCTCCCTGTTTCGTAAATGGCGCTTGGATTATTGATGACTACTTGGGATTGGAATTGGGCTTGGATAAAGTCCAAAAAATCCTTGCTAAGCGGTGGTGGTAACCTCAACCAAATCAGATCGTAATCGGCTGGGTTTGCTGATTTTAAATCAGTGGAGAGGGAAGCCCCATTTGCTGTAAATTTGAAATGGGCATCAATGGTACGAACCTGAATCTTCGAAGGATCTTGGCCCTTAAAAAAAGCGCTATTGTCCAGATTCGCTCTGGAGGCGATATCGACCTGCTGGCTAAGTTCATGTTGAAGCATCGCAGTGGCCAAAGAGTATAGAGAATTTTGACTGGAATGATTGGTGTGATCGGTAAGGATCAATACCTTGTATTGTTTCATTAGTCCAATTTTATTTCGTCCAATAAACTTTTATCATTATTCAAACTTTTAAAAAGTCGCATCCGAAACTTTCCTTGTTTGTTGACTAAAGTTTGTGCCATTTTATCAATAGCGACCATAGAAAGCACGGTTTGGATATAAGCTTCAATCAAATCATCGAGACCAATTCCCAATTTGTTAAAGTCTCTTCTATCCATGAGTACCAGCCGATTGGTGTCACTTCCCCAAGAACCATCTGGGTTTTTATAGGATAAATTGGTACCCAACATACTCCAACTGTCCGAGCCACTTTCGATATGATCCACCAAAGGTTTTTCAGATCTACGGGCATAGGTACACAAAGGCCGGATTCCTTTTTCGGTGGAGCTGACCATCATTCGAATGTCCGCTACGAAGGTTTGGTTTTTAGCATTCGGGATCGTTCCTACGTGGTACAATTTTCCAGAAGAAGTGGTGCTACTCCAATTGGAATTTCCAATCAAACTTTGCACGATAAATAAATCATAATCAAATTCTAATTCCATAAAACGATCCAACTCCTCTTCGGTCACAATTGTAAAAACCCCTTGTCCTGCATTGCTATACGGTACCTTGACCACCGCATGACCTCCCATTTTCTTAACCCATAAAGGAACCTCGTTTTTGCTGACATCCCAGATCGTCTCCGGGATATTGATTTTTAAACCATGCTCTTGCAATTCCGCGTTAAAAAGATCATAGGCTTTTGCTGCGACCATCTTATTTCGCCCTCCTGCCAAACAAGCAATAATTGGATTCAGTATTTTGGTCTTGGAATGCAGGGGCAATCTGTTCCAAGGTTTTTGAGTAAGGTATCTAAACGCCGCTCGTATTGGAATCCATTCTTGATGTTCATCCAAAACATGCATAATGCCCTCTTCGAATTTTACCTTTGGATTGGGATCATCCACATGAAAATCGACATAGTAAACCTTTTCTTGCAGGACATCGGCAATGACCTTGGCATATCCAGAAGTCTCCATAGGATTTTTGTCGTAAATCACGGCCAAACTACCTTTGACTTTCTTTCGCAGATTTTTGAGATAAGGTTTAAAAGTTCTTTCGATCATTAAGCGATAACTGCCTTGTTCTTGGTTGTCATCCATTAAAGGCATGGACTTTTGGCCGGAAGGACAAGAGTTGTTTTCGATGACCACCATTTGTCTTTTTCCACCGGCAGAGGTGACATTGAGCAAATCGGCCCCAGCCCAAAGGAAATGCTTCGCTTTGTGGTTGAGCACTTCTCTCAATTTTTCACCATTTACCGTTGGATGCAAATGACAATATCTCGTAATAATCCTTTCTTGTTCCAGATTTAGAAAGAAATTAATCATTGGATGAATCGTCGCATTTAAAGCCTTTGGATACCAATGGTCGTGTGCTTCAAATTCATCTGGATTTACAACGTTGGTTTTACTCACTTTTGGTTTTGATTTTTGATAGATAATGAGATTGACCATTCAAAATTAGTATTATTATTGAACTAATGTTTATTTATTTTGCTCTTGGAGTGTTTTTTTATTAGTAAGCTGTACCCGTCGTGAAAGTATGGAGTTTTTCCTGTACTTCTACTTGATTTTAGTAGACTTTTATATACGGTTAAAATCTTATAGTAAAGCTCCTATTCGCGAAGTAGGCAACACTTATCGAATGCGCAGCGGCTTTGGTAGAATATTATCGTGCTCAAACAAGTTTAAACCTTTAATTACCACCCATGCAGAAAATAAAAGAATTCTTAAACGCCATTACCCCGCTAAGCCCAGAAGAATGGATCATCTTTTCTTCCAAGCTAACTTCCTACGAAGTACCTAAAAAAACCATTCTGCTAAAACACGGAGCCACAGAAAATTACCTCTACTTTATCGAAAAAGGCATGATTCGATATTATATTCCCAAAGAGGAAAATGACCTCACTTTTGGTTTTGCTTTTGAAAATGAATTGGCCAGTGCTTATGATTCTTTTCTGACCCAAAGCCCTTGCCGCTATGAGATAGAAACTTTGGCGGATACCAAAATTTGGAGATTGACGCATGCAGGCTTGGCGGAAATATATGAGGAGACTAAAGTCGGAAATAAGATGGGCCGTTTGATTACCGAAACCTTGTTTAGAAAGGAGATGAAAAAAGAATTGTCTCTGCGCGATGAATCTGCCGAGGAAAGATATCTAAAATTATTTACCGAACGCCCCAAATTATTACAAGAAATTCCTTTGAAATATGTAGCCTCCTATGTGGGCGTTACGCCACAAGCCCTGAGCCGGATTCGCAAGCGAATTTCTTAGGACTTTTGTTTTTTGTCAAAGAACCATTTTTGTTAGACAAAAACTAATAATCCAACTTATCAGACTGCGGCTTGCTTGGGGTAGATAGGTTCCAATGTAGTATTGAACAGTATTTGGTAGTGGACAGAGGCCAAGAATCCGATTCGGTTAAAATGCAATAGCATTTACCGAGCATCCGCAGGTGGTTTGAAAACCGTGGCTCGATGAATGCTATTGCATTCCATCCGAGATGGTTTACTCTTTTTAGTAAAAATAGTAGAACCATTGGATCTGGAAAAGTTTCAACTAAGCTTTCGCCTAATTCCAAATCTTCATTTATTTCCCTTTCCTAACAAATAAATTTCCATTTATTTATTATCTTTATTACCATAACCTTGGTATTACTTCCATAAATCTATTGGCCCCACTTGCAAAATTATCCCAACTACTGATGCATTAATCAACAGTAAGTTTTTTGCTGTTATTTACAAACATCATAAACATTAACCATGCTAACTAAATTTACTCATCAAATCCAATTCTGGACATTAGTCATCGGGGTTTTATTCTTGCCTAAGTTTTCCCAGGCAGAGACCGCCCCAGATGCTATGTGCAATGTAAACTGGGTGACTACCAATAGTAGCATCACTGTTTCCGGCTTAAACGCCCCCCATGTAATTCTAAAATTGTTTAGACCCAATTGGTCGACCGAATTTTCCTGTTTCGACAACTGTGCAGACCCCTTAACCCTCACGGGATTGACTGCTGGCGCTACCTACCATTTGTCTTATAATCTCTATGACGACAACTGGCAATCGCTCTGCGATGAATTGGTCGATGTCGTTATTGCTGGAGGATCACCGACGCTGCCTGATTTGGATTTGGCAGATTTGAAATCGCCGGCAAGCGGAGCGGCTGGAGCGGTCGTCAATTTTAGTATTGATATAAAAAACATTGGCGATGCAACGGCAAGTGGTGATTATGTCATTGGTTTTTATTTATCGACCAATACCAGCTTAGATGCTAGTGATACGGAAGTCGGTGTAATTAATACGGGAAATACTCCGGTAGGAACGCTTAATAATGTGCCAGCGGCCATTACGATCCCCGCAGGTTTTAATCCGGGCAATTATTATTT
>CALLVY010000311.1 GCA_938015925.1 uncultured Saprospiraceae bacterium | reverse complement strand
CGGTTTGCTTCTTCTGGTTCGATCCGGCAGATGCCGTGGTAGGCACAATCTCTGGAAGGCATTCCAAACACTATACACACACTAACTCCTGTTGATTCAAATTGCACCTTATGATCGACTTTTTCTTTCTCTTGCATTGATTGAACCTTTTTCATTTTTTAAGTTTTTTCAGGGGTTCTGTTTTTTCTTATCCTTAAAGATCAACAACTGTTTTCCTTTTGAATACACTACAAATTTAAGCCAGCTTTCTTCCTTTTCCAATGACAAATTCCTCTTCTTCTTCCTCCCCATTTTTTAAAATAAACAAAAATAAAAAATACTTATTCTGTTAATAGTCAATTATTTAAGTCAAATTTACTTTTAATTAAGTTCTTTATTTTTCCCTGCAAATAAGACCTAAATTAGGATTAAAAAACTTAGTTTGTTTCAAGATCTTCAATTACAATTTCAGTAAGTGTTTGTTGTTCTGCTTCGCTTCGGCTATTAAAATCGTTGGCATCAGTTACAAGACCTAGAGACATTAGTAAGGCAATAATTAAGCTTATCATGGTATTTTTTTTTAAGAGTTATTTGTAAATAATTACACTACAAACTTAGAGCTCAAAAACACCATAGTCACGGACAGAAAACCTTACAATTTCCCTTTCAAATACTTTTAAATTGTTTTTTATAAAATATATAAATAACTAATTATAAATCTTTTTTAGGCAGCTACACCTATAAAAAATTTTACCTTTTTTCATGCTTTTTTTTGCTTTTGCGTGGGCATTTTTCTAGTGCCCGATGAATATATTTTCCTCGGCAATTAGAAAATTTTTTATTTTTACGTAATATTATAGACCCAATGAAATGATTTCGGATCAGGTGGAATGCTATAAAACAACAATTAATACTCTTCAAAAAATCCAAACTTATGGATAAACTAAAAGAGCTGATCAGCATCGTTACCCGACATAAGGTAAAATCAATTGAAGTTGTTGGTAAGTCTTCGCAGAACACTTTACTCAACAAATTATACGATGCGATCCACGACCAAAAAGTAAATACAGAAGAAGAGGCTATTGAATTATTATATGGAAAAAAATCCAGTAAAAAAGCTTACTATAAAGTAAAGCATGCCCTAAAAGAACGTTTACTAAATACTCTATTTTTAATCGACACCAAAGAAAATAAGTACAGCGATCGCAACAAAGCCTATCTTAAGACTCACAAAGAAATGATGGCACTCAGCTATATTATCAATGCTGGTATTGCTCGAAAGACCGCTATTTCTTTAGCCAAAAAAATATTAAAAACAGCGATCCCCTGGCGCTTTTCTGAGATGGTAATTTCGGCAGGTCGCGCATTGAGGAGTTATCATGCCAGCAAAAGTGGTGACCGGAAAGAATTTGAAAAATACAATCAACTGGTACTTGACTTTCAAGAGTTATACAATGCAGAGTTGTTAGTTGAATCAATGTACAATGACATTATTTCCTATTATGTCACGGACAAATCAACCAAGAGTTTTATCTATGATTTAGCTGACCAATATTTACAAAAAATTAGTCAGCTTGACCCAAAGATTAAATCAGCGCGCTTCTACTATCAAAGGGCCATGTTGGAAATTGCCAAACACATGAGCATCAATGATTACCAGACCACCCTGAGGTTATGCCAAAACGCCCTGGACAATTTATTTTCACTCGACTATAAAGATGACAAAGCCATTGTGACCATCAGTTATCAACTTATCGCCTGCTGCATCCAACTCAAAAAATACGAAGAAGGGAAAGAGAAAATCGACATCATCCTATCTATTCAAGATCCCGCCACTTTCAATTGGTTTAAGGCCTATGAATTATACCTAAACCTCTGCTTCCATACCCAACAATACGATATGGCCGCAGAGATTTACTATAAAATTTCCAAGCATAAAAAATTTAAATTCTTACCCGATAGTGTAAAAGAAATCTGGAACATTTACCAAGCTTGGCTCTACCTCTTATCTAAAACCAATCACATCCAATCGGAACACTTGAAAAACATGCCCACCAACAGATTCCGAGCCTCCCGTTTTGTCAACGACATGAACCTTTTCTCCAAAGATAAAAAGGGCCTCAACATTCCGATCCTTGTCATTTACATCCTCCTTTTATTAGAACAAAAAAAGTATGACCTTCTCATAGAACGAGTAGAAGCCTTATCCAAATATGTCGATCGTTACATCAAACGTTCAGAAAATCAACGGAGTAATTTTATGTTGCGCATGTTGCTGGAAATTTCAAAAAACGATTTCCAAACTCATCTGATTCAAAGCAAGACCGAAAAGTATTTAGAACAAATGAGTCAGACTCCGATCGACCTATCCAATCAGGGCCATGAAATAGAAATTTTACCCTATGAAAATACTTGGAAATTGGCCTTGGAAATATTAAATCGAGACTAAAATAGTTGATTCTGGCTCCGTACTCCTTCTAATAGAGCATCCCCTTATTGATTGGAGCAAATTAAGGGAAGAGATTAGATCGCTTAAATAGCCTTTCTGTTCTTCAACCATAAGTTGATCTAATTGTTATTTTTACAGCAAAGACAATTCTTGCAACAAAACTAAGAAAAATGGATCAACCCTATTCACACGGCTCCCCTAATAATCGCTCCATGGCTTTTCATCCTTACAACATTTACCTAATGTTGGTTTTGGCTGGAATTGTTATGTTGTTTTTAGCGCTTTCTGCTTCTTTTATTTATTCCCGGATTGATGGCCAAATACCTGTGATCCAGGTGCCACCGATCTTCTTATTCAATACCTTGATTCTTTTGGCAAGTAGCTATACCATGGTTTGGGCCAAACGCTGTTACCTCAATGATGAAACCCAAAATTATCAAAAGGCTTTAATGGCAACGATTGTCTTAACCCTGATTTTCATGGTCGCTCAATTGATCGGCTGGCAACAACTGTTCAATCAGGAAATTTTTATCCATTCCAATAATGGTGCGGGTTATTTGTATGTCATTTCCTTTTTGCACTTTGCGCATGTCATTGCCGGACTGCCTTTTTTAATCCTATTTCTCTGGGCCGCCAAAAAGCGAATGAAAGAGCCCGTCAGTGTTTTGGTCTACTTTTCTGATCCACTCAAACGCCTCAAACTCCGATTACTGACTGTTTACTGGCATTTCCTGGATGCATTATGGGTTTATCTGGTCTTATTTCTTTGGATCAATTCGATGATTGGAAATTAAGCACTTATTTCAATGGCCCGAACGGCCTGTGAAAAGGATTCTCGATTATTATAAAAGGATAATCTTCTAACATTTTGGGTAAGTTAACAGCTAGATGTTATCTTTGTAATCTGTGGATTCAGGAATTAACTATGGATAAAAAGAGGCCTTTCCATATTCCTAAAAGGTCTTAAACGCCACATTTACTTGTCAAAAACTTGTTAAATCAAGGAAATAGTGTTTTTTTAAAGCTCAATTTTCTGATATTATCAGGAAGATTCCAGCTTTTGTCTACACTCTAAGCAATTGTCTAAAACCTTAAGCTTATATTGCACGTTAAATAACTTTATAAAATTCCAAACTTTGGTGAAGTTTTTGGACTTCTCCATGTACTAGAAAATTTCAGAGCATTAAATATTTAAAAAATGAAAAATAATCTATTCTCTCTATTGTTCCTTGGCATGCTGCTAGTTTCCGGGCTTAGCTTTACAGCTTGTGGCGAAGGAGGTGTCTTATCTTCCGACAAACCAGGAACGACCATCGTTGGGGAAATCCCTGATGCGGCCAATTTGCAAGCCTTTTTTGATTTGGTTGGACTTAGCAACCAAAGTACTCCTCTTGGAAAAGTCGATATCGATGCCAATGGGAAATTTGAAATCTCTAACCCTGATGGATTAGAGGAAGGTATTTATCGCATTCGTATTGGTCGCCCTAGTGTACAGATGATTTTAGACGGTACGGAAAAAGTGGTAACGGTTAAAGGTAGTCTTGCAGATATCCAAACGGGCAATATCGAAATCACAGGTTCAGAAAACGCCAGTCTTTTTACCAGCATTGGCAAAAAAATGGACGCTAAGGAAATGAATCAAACGCAACTAGTCTCAGAATTGGATAAAATCAAAAATCCTTTGACTGCTGGTTTGTTGGCGATGCAATTTTTAGCCGGTAGCGAAACATTCGTCCCGGTACTCGACAAAATGGCTAATCGCCTAAACACCGAGCGTTCTACTTCCAAATATTCCTCTGACTACCAGATGTTTGTCAATTCAATGAAGCAGCAAATTGCACAAAGAAAAGCTTCTGAAGTAATTCAGGTAGGCCAATTAGCTCCGGATATCTCATTGCCAAGTCCAGATGGAAAAGTTTACAAATTATCAGACTTGCAAGGAAAAGTAGTGCTTCTCGATTTTTGGGCTAGCTGGTGTGGCCCATGCCGCAGAGCCAACCCACATGTAGTAGAAACTTACCACAAATACAAAAACAAAGGTTTCACTGTATATAGTGTTTCTTTGGATGGATTGGATTCTAGAATGACGAAGAACTTCAAGGATAAGAGTCAGTTAGACTCTCAAATGGATCGCCAAAAAGATCGTTGGGTACAAGCCATCAAAAAGGATAAATTGGCTTGGGATTATCACGTTAGTGATTTGAAAAAATGGGAATCTCTACCAGCCAGTGTTTATGGGGTAAGAGGAATTCCTAAAACATTCCTAATTGACCGAGAAGGTAAAATCGCTGCGGTCAATCCAAGAAATAATTTAGAGCAAGCGCTCTTGGAAGTTTTATAAGCGCTTTTGGAAAAATAAGTCGGACGTTTTCCTTCTTATTTTTAAAGCCAGGTCGCGGCTTCGAGCCGCAACCTGGCTTTTCCTTTTCTAGCTTCTAAGCAGGTGGTCAAAAATATCTATATGTTATATCTGAGTTTATTTTTTTATTAATCGAGGCGAATGGTTCCCGATCCTAGCCGTAGCTAGGTGAGGAGGTTCTTCAACGAAGAGTAATAGAAAAAGAAGCCAGAGAGAAT
>CALLVY010000310.1 GCA_938015925.1 uncultured Saprospiraceae bacterium | reverse complement strand
GCAGCGGAAAATTTACCGCTCCCTCCTCATTGGGGAGGTTATGTCGTCATCCCGGATAAAATAGAATTTTGGCAGGGGCGGAGCAGTCGTTTGCACGATCGCCTGAGGTACACGCTGGAAGGGGGAGAATGGCGAATTGATCGCTTGGCGCCTTAATTTGGAGGAAATGACCTTACGTAAAAAGGGATCAACTACTTAAAGCAGTTGATCCCTTTTTTTTCAAAAACTCAAAAATCCTAGCAATAGCGATCAAAAGCCATTTTCAAATTCTGAGCAATGATTTCTGCCGAACGTCCTTCGATATGGTGTCTTTCTAGAAAGTGAACCAATTTACCGTCTTGAAATAAAGCAATCGCTGGAGACGATGGAGGATAAGGCAATAAATATTCCCGCATTTTTTCAGTTGCTTCTTTATAAACACCTGCAAAAACAGTAGCGGTATTATCAGGTTTTTTGTCGTTTTGTAGGGCCATTTTGGCTCCAGGACGAGCATTTGCAGCAGCACAACCACATACCGAATTGACAACAACTAATAAAGTGCCTTTTTGATCGGCCATAAGCTGATCCACTTGCTCAGAATTGTCTAGATTTTGAAATCCATGATCGGTTAATTCTTGATTCATTGGTGCTACGAGTTCCAAAGGGTACATATCTTTCTTTTTTTATTTTAGTAATGAATTGGCTGATTTTTACAAAAATACAGCTTTATAATGGATTTTTCATTCAATGTCCATTATCAGACTAAACAATGCTAAGGTAGAATGGTTCAAGCCATAAGGCTTTGAAATTCCAGATTTCTCTTTATCTTGCTTTTCGAAATCCCCTAAATCATACCTTATGAAAGATTCTCGTCTGCTTTTTGTTTCCTTCTCCTTTGTGGTCTTTACTTTAATGTTTAGCTGTAATACCGATAAATTAGAACCACTCAGTGTCGTTCCTGCTGTCCCTTCTTGTTTGATCACCGATTATGATAGCGAGGTGAAAGCGATTATTGATAATAGCTGTGCTTATTCTGGCTGTCACCTCGATGCGGCACCTGGAGATTTTAGCACTTATGAAGGACTAAAGCCTTTTCTAACCGAAGACAAGTTTGAAAAATTTGTCATTGATCTTAGAGATGATGCCCAACAAGGAATGCCTCCCGCTTATGCACCAGAAGGTAAACCCCAAGATTTGACAGCGGGAGAAATCGCTACCATCACCTGTTGGATCGGGAATGGTTATCGGGAAAATTGTGAAGACGTTACCTATGATCAAGAGATCAAGGTGATCATCAATAAAAATTGCGCCTATTCCGGCTGTCATGCAGAAGAAGATTATCCTCCTGGCGATTTTAGAACCTACGCAGGATTGCAAACCTTTTTGACACCAGAGCTTTTCGAAAGATTTGTCATCGACCTCAAAGACGATACACAATTAGGAATGCCTCCTGCTTACGCTCCCGATGGCAATCCTCAAGACTTAACCGAGGATGAACTCAAACTGGTAACCTGTTGGATCAATAGTGGCTATCCCGAAAATTAATAATAGTTATAAAAAAAAACGCGTTGTAAACTGCATTCATGACGGTCTCCATCGCTGAGATTTTATTGGAATAATTTAATCAAAACTCCAGAAAATGACCCGCATTTCCCTACTGTTTTCTTTTCTTTTTTTGCTGACTTCAGTCACCGCTCAAGAACAAGAACTGGTGCAAGAAACTTTTAAAGATGACAAAGTCATTAATTCCCATTCTGTAGAAACCTTACCTGCGCGCAAATTGGATTTTCGTATTGTCCATCGCTTCGGTGATCTGGCAGGAGATTTTGGTGGCTGGGATAATTTTTATGGACTGGAAGATGCACGGGATATTATGATTGGTTTTGCTTATGGTGTGACCAACAAATTTAGCGTAGGAATCAATCGAACAAAAGGTTCAGGACCACTTTCTCGTTTGGTTAACCTCAATGCGAAATATCGAATTTTACATCAAAAGGTAGATGGCTCCATGCCCTTGTCTTTGACTTTCTATGGCTTGTCTTCCATCTCTACGATGAAAAAAACAGAGATCGCCAATGAACTCCATTCTTTTGCTAAATCTTCTCACCGAGTTGTTTATTGTGCCCAGTTTTTAATCGCTAGAAAATTTGGAGATGCTTTCTCTTTACAATTGATTCCTTCTTATGTACATCGAAATGTAGTTCCTAGTGATGATGAGAATGGGCTGTTTAGTATGGGCTTGGCGACGAGAATACAATTGTCTAAAGTGATTGGACTTATAGCAGATGTTACGCTTCCTTTTTCTGATTTGCGAACATCTGCCAATGGTTATTATCCCGGACTAGGTCTTGGGCTTGAATTTGATACCGGAGGCCACGTTTTTCAACTCAACCTTACCAATACGACAGGGATTATGGAAACAGATTATATTCCTTATACGCGTACCAATTGGGGAGAAGGAGAGTTTCGTTTAGGCTTTACGATTTCCCGACTGTTTAATCTTTAAATTGACTTCCGATGAATAGATTATTTGCGATCAGTTCTTTGTTTTTTTGTAGTCTGCTTTTCCTAGCTTGGACCAGTGGAGAACGTCCGCCTCTAAAATTATCCGGAGAAACTCCGGTATGGGAGGTCCTTCGTTTTTTTGGCGCCGAAGAACCCAATCATCAATTGAATAGTGAAATCGTAGGAGATGTAGAGGTTGGAAAAA
>CALLVY010000309.1 GCA_938015925.1 uncultured Saprospiraceae bacterium | reverse complement strand
CAAATATAACATTACTTTTTAAAAATTTTAACAAAAAGGTTACTAAGCTGGAATTTTGCTAAAAAATGTATTAATTGAGACAATACATAATACTGAAAATCAAGGGATTAGTATTTACTGTATTATTATTGGAAATAAGAGTATTTTTTTTGGAAAGACTCCATGCAGTAATGTTGGGATAATAAGCAGTTATAAGTTTTGCATTTTTTTTCGGACATTTAAAGGTTTTAAATAATTTCAGATGAGGCTAAAAAAAGAGAGCTACATAAGAAGGTGTTTTGACTTAGCAAGACTTGGTGGACAAAAAGTCTCTCCAAATCCTTTGGTCGGAGCGGTCATTGTTTACAAGGATACTATTATTGGAGAAGGCTATCATCAAGTTTTTGGCGGCGCTCATGCAGAGATTAATGCGATCAACAATGTCAAAGAATCGAACCAGCAATTTTTACATCAATCTTGTCTATACTTATCTTTAGAGCCCTGTAGTCACTATGGAAAGACCCCACCCTGTGTCGATAGAATTCTTGAAAAAAAGATTCCTAAGGTCGTTATATCCTACCAAGATCCGAACCCCAAAGTTGCTGGTAAAGGAGTACAAAAACTGAGAGCCGCAGGAGTTGAAGTAGAACTTGGTATTCTACAAGCAGAAGGAAAAAAATTGCTAGCTGGCTTTGATTTTTATCATCATAAAAAACGGCCTAAAGTAATTCTAAAATTTGCACAAAGTAAAGATGGCTTTTTGGGAAAAAAAGAAGGCCCCGTTTGGCTAACGAATCCCTATTCGAAAAGACTGGTTCACAAATGGCGGAGCGAAGTAGACAGTATTCTGATTGGGACCAATACCGCCATCATCGACAATCCAAACCTAGATGCCAGATTTCATTTTTCTCCTTCTCCCCTGCGAATAGTTTTGGATCGCCAAGGAAAAGTAGACCGGAAAGCCAATGTTTTTAATGGCAAATCACCAAGCCTATTGGTCACCGAAAAGGAACAATTCGATTCCAATTTGCGAGCCCCTAAAGATCTAAATATTTTAAAACTAGACTTTGGAGAGGATTTACTCCCCTCTTTACTATCTTACCTTTACGAAAAGAAATACCAGCAATTATTGGTGGAGGGTGGCGGCCAATTATTGCATTCCTTTATCGCTCAAAACCTATGGGACGAGGCCAGAGTCTTTAAAAGTCCCAAATGTCTTTTAGATGGCATTCCGGCGCCAGACATGGACCAAGACCTTTGTATTCAAAAAATTCAATTACTTGAGGATCAGCTATTTGTATATAAAAATCCCGATTCTCGTAGGCTGGAATAAATATTGTGTATCATCAATTGGGTCTTTTCTTGCTCTTAGAAATATTAACCTACTCGTTAAAGAGGAGTTAATCTTTTATTAAATAGGGCCTTCCAGACGATAGTATACTTGGAATTGTTGTTTAATAGTTATTAAATTTGCTTTACAAGACTTTAGAGAAAGAGCGCACCACTAAGAAAACATAAAAACTTATTTGTATTTATTTACATTAAGAACAGTCTTACTCCGATGTACAACCTTGATAAACCAAATGTTTAAGTTAAATTAAAATAATTGTACCGAGATAAAGATTTACAATGAAGAAAATTTCTGTTCCAATACTGATATTTCTTTTTGCACTTTCCGTTTTGTCCTTCACCTCAGAAAAGGCCGAACCGATTGTTGCATCGCAAACCACTGCCACTCCAATCAACTGGCTGAGTTGGGAAAATGCGATGGCATTATATAAAACCGAAAAGAAAAAGTTTTTGGTTAATATCTACACCGACCATTGTGGCTGGTGTCAGCACATGGATCGCACCACTTATAATCAAGAGCATCTGGCCAAATACATCAATGCGAATTATTATGCCATCAAGCTCAATGCGGAACAAAGAGAATCCATCGAATTTAATGATAAAGTATACAAATATGTGAAGTCGGGCGACGTGGGCTATCACGAATTGGCGGCTTCGATTACTATGGGGGGATTAGGAACTCCGGCCTTGGTCTTTATCGATGAAAAGCTGGAAGTCATTCAACCAATGCTGGGCTATAAAGATCCCGACAATTTTGAAGTGATCATCACCTACTTTGGAGAGAATCAATATCTGGCGACTCCCTGGGATGTTTACCAGGCCAATTATCAGCCGATGTCAAGACCTAAGCTTATCTCTGACGACTAGAATTTTGAAATAAGTGTTTGAAATAAAAAAAGGAATGCGATAATCGCATTCCTTTTTTTATTTGATCTAAAATTGTTCTTGGTCTAAAACCAACTTGACTTCTTACGCGATCTTCGTCGAGTGGTACTTATTCCCAATACTCCCAATAAACCACGGGTAAGCTCTCTGGCTACGGTACGTCCAATTTGGCGAGTAGTCGTACTATTGACCACCTTCTCAAAAGTAGATTTTTCTCTTCTCGAAGAAGTCCTCGCTTTCTTGTGTTGCTTTTTCAACTTCTCTTGATGTTCTTCTTCCGCAGCTTCTTCTATCTTTCCACTAAGGATTTCATAAGCACTTTCTCGATCAATCTCTTCATTGTATTTATCAATGAGGTTCGATTTGCGGATGATGGAATTGATTTCTCTTTTTTCGAGCACATCCATCCGAGAATGAGGAGCGCGTAGCATGGTGTGTACCAATGGGGTTGGAATCCCTTTATCGTTTAGCGCAGTCATAAAAGCTTCTCCAATTCCTAAGCTGGTGAGCAACTCCGCAGTGTTGTAGTGATCGGATAAAGGATAATTTTGAGCGGCTAATTTGATCGCTTTACGGTCTTTGGCGGTAAAAGCTCGTAGGGAATGTTGGATTTTCAAACCCAATTGTCCTAAGACTTCATCCGGGATATCCGTGGGATTTTGGGTGACAAAAAACAAACCAACACCCTTGGATCGAATCAATTTAACAATCGATTCAATCTGATTCCTCAAAGCTTTAGAAGCTTCCTTAAAAACCAAATGGGCTTCATCAATAAAGATGACCAATTTGGGTTTTACCAAATCTCCTTCCTCCGGGAATATTGCATACACCTCCGCTAAGAGTTGGAGCATAAAAGTGGAAAATAATTTGGGTCGATCTTGAATATCCGTCAAACGCAGAATGGATATCATTCCTTTTCCGTTTTCATCCAATCGCACCAAATCATCTACATCGAAAGAACGTTCTCCAAAAAACACCTCTGCTCCCTGTTGCTCCAATTCGACAATCTTTCGCATGATCGTAGATACCGAAGTCGTATGGAGTCGTCCATAATCATCTTCGATTTCTGCTTTCCCTTCCTTGGTCAGGTATTGCAAAGTCTTTTTTAAATCTTTTAGATCCAATAAGGGATAGCCATTATCATCGCAATATTTGAAAACTACGGACATGATTCCCGATTGGCTTTCACTTAAGTCCAGAATTTTTGATAATAAAACGGGGCCAAATTCAGAAACAGTCGCTCTAAGTCTTGCGCCTTTTTCTTCCGATAAAGTCAAAAATTCAATCGGACTTTTTCCAGGAATAAAGGGGTAACCAATTTTCTCATGACGCTCGTCAATTTTTGGATGTCCATCACTTTCTGCGCCTATTCCACTCAAATCCCCTTTGATATCCATCAACAAACTGGGAACTCCTACATCTGAGAGTTGCTCTGCAATAATTTGCAAAGTTTTCGTTTTCCCGGAACCGGTAGCTCCTGCAATCAAACCATGTCGGTTGAGTGTTTTTAAAGGTAAACGAATGAAGGTTTCATGCATCACTTCTCCGTCAAGCATGGCTCCTCCCATGATGATAGATTCTCCTTTGAAGGTATAGCCTTCTCGCATTTCCGCAATGAATTTTTCTTTATCCGACATGCTTCTTTTTTTATTTAAAATTAGGAAGGCACTTATTCTTGTTCGAATCTGGAAAACAGTAAAAAGTGTCCCTAAAAATTTCCTTTGTTTGGTGATTTTATCTACGATTCCAGCTTTTTACCCGTTTGTTGTAACGGTCTGATTTAGTGGGCCATAGATCCATATCAAAATTCGCTTCCAAATCTGCCTCCACATCCGCATCCAATACTCCGCTGAAAAAATTAAGACCTGTTATCTCTTCGATTTCATCTACAGATACTGCGTATTCTTCAATTGGTTTTGTAGAAAGTTCATTGGGCATTAAAAAGCCGATGGCTTTTATTTCCGGGTTATCCATATCCAAAATAACTTTGTAGTATTCATCTGGCACAGAAACCTCATTGCCACCAATTTTATCCCGGATGTTCCGAGTCAATACTGGGCCAGTAACGACGATCACTCTTTTGAATTTATACGCCCAATCTCGAGTACACTCTTCTAGTTCTCTCCAGATTCCGCCATTGAAATTAATGATTTGGGGGCTCATGTTGCTCATATAAAAAGACTCTGACATGGCTCTTTCCGAAAAGGCCATATCCCCAGCAGGACACATATGACCACGGGAATAGCCAGAGCCCCGATAATCTCGGTCGGAAGCGGAAGCTTTTTTAACTCTAGGGTCAGATCTAAAGTTATTGGTTCTTTTTACATTGGGCGCTTGGATACTTTCTCGGGTGAGTTCATAGGCGACCCATTCTGGCTGCTCATGTTCCTCCGAATAGGACAAAGAATAAAACTCATGGTTGATGATTTCTCCGGTCGTAGAGTTTGGCAAAATAGACCCTGATACGGTGGGGATAGAAGGCCCTTTTGGTACTTCTGGATCGGATGAAAAGATATCATCGGCCTGTTCTATAGCTTCTTCGAAGGTTCCTCCATTGCCACTGAATTGGTTGAAAGCCCAAAACAAGCCCGCCAAAATAATGGCAAAAAGGCCAATTTTTACCATTCCTCCGCTAGAACTGCTTTGTTTTGTGTGGTTTTGTCTAAGTTTAGCCATTAGCTATGGTGGTGTGTTTCGTAGTGAAAAAATAATTCTTTTCAAAGTTCAAATTTACTAAAAAAGGTGGATATTTTAAATATTAGAAAAATTAGATGGATGACTGAACGATCTCGCAGAGTGATGTATGACAATACATCAAGTGAAGGAACCGCAAAAGCGGATGGGAGGCCAATGACAATACATCAAGTGAAGGAACCGCAAAAGCGGATGGG
>CALLVY010000308.1 GCA_938015925.1 uncultured Saprospiraceae bacterium | reverse complement strand
GACTCCTTGTGGGACATAGCCAATCTTGCTGGTTACTTCAGGATCAAACAAAAGTGGCCCACCATCACTTTCCATTGGTACTCTACTCATGCTTTCTATTCCTCCTGCTACGATCAGTTCATCAAAACCCGCTTTGATTCTCGCTGCAGCAAGATTGACCGCTTCCAGGCCAGAAGCACAATATCGATTGATCTGCATTCCTCCCACTTCATCTGACCAGCCACTGTACAATAAAGCTGCTTTAGCAATATTTCCACCTTGGTCATTGATGGGCGTGACGCAACCGACGATCAAATCATTGGCTTTAGAGGTATCGAGCTGCTGGCGTTCTTGTAAAGATTCTAATGCTGTGGAGAGTAAATGAATTGGTTTTAATTCATAGAGTGCCCCAGAAGGTTTTCCTTTTCCTCTTGGGGTTCGTAAAGCATCGTAAATATAAGCTTCCGTCATAAAATTTGGTTTGGCACTGATTAAGACTAGGTTAAGACATTTAGTCCTAAATAAATAATCAAGTCAAGTAAGTTAGTGAGCAGAATTATTTTGCCATTAAAATGGGATGAGTTTCAGGCTTAGTCGAGGCAAAAAACGTAGGCGATGCCTTAGCATCGGCGAGGCTTTTTAACGAAAAATAAGGTTGAAAATCGCTCATTATAATAAGTACATTAATTTGCTCACTAACTTATTACTCAAATATCTAATTTGTCTCCCACAAATATATAAGGTTTTATCGTTTATCTATAAGGATCGAGTAAACTTAAGGCCGCTAAGTTTCCTCCTTTGGAGGGTAATTTCTAATCCTTTCTATAAAGTGCTGGTCGACTTATTTCGATCCTAAGGAATCCTCTCGTCTTTTTTTTTATTTCATCAGTAGATAAAATGTGGACTATCACTGACAAAGGCTTATTTTTGCAGTATCCTTATTAAGCGGAATTTTGTCCGCTTACTTAGTATTTTTCATTCAACCTTGTTAAAAATAAATACCTATGGCTCGGGGAACATCTCAAATGACTGGTTTTGCACGATTTCTTATATTCTTGATCATTGCCACTCCGTTGATCTTTTTTGGCGTGACTTATTATAAAGGAGAAGATCCTATACAAACCTTACAAAATGCTTTTGCTGGAAAAACGGAAGTTTCCGTAGTTGAACAAGAAAGCCCAAAACCAGCAACTGCCCCCCAACCTTCCAAGACAGAAGTGAATAGTGAATTGGCAAAACTTCGCGACAAAATGGAATTTACCGAAAAGAGAAATAATGAACTTTACAAAGAAAATGAAGAGTTGAAATCTGAATTAGAGAAAAAAGAAGCAAAACTTAAAGCAGTTCAAAAGCAGTTGGACAAAATAAAGTCTGCTATTGGCCAATAAATAAAAAGTAAATTTTATTTTCAGAAGCGGTTTTATTCCTCCATCAATAAACATTCGCCCCTCCTGACCAAGACGGTTCAGGAGGGGCGAAAAAATTAATTCCTTCAAGTTGCTCTATTATTGGCATTCATCCTCGAAAATGCTTTTCTTTGCATTTTATATAATAAAAGTTTACTTAATGTTTTCTTCATTATTCCTATGAAGTAAAGCTTTAGGTGAAATACACAAAAAATCAATCGCCATGATTAGAATATTGGTCAATGATGGTATGCATGCCGCAGGACAGAAAGTCTTGGAAGATGCTGGCTGCCACGTTGTAACAGATAAAGTAGCTCAAGAAGATCTAGCTACTGAATTAAAAAACTTTGATGTAGTCCTCGTTAGAAGTGCTACTAAGATCCGCAAAGAACTGATTGATCAGTTGCCCAATCTAAAGATGATTGGTCGCGGTGGAGTTGGCATGGACAACATCGATGTAGACTATGCAAGAAGTAAAGGTATTGAAGTATTCAATACGCCTGCTGCCTCTTCTAAAGCAGTGGCAGAATTGGCTTTTGGTCATTTCTTTTCTTTGGCTCGTTTTCTCCACCAATCGAATCGGGACATGCCTTCTAAAGGAGACAGTGAGTTCGGTAAGTTAAAAAAATCTTATGCTAAGGGCTTTCAGATGCGCGGTCGTACGATCGGGATCATTGGCTTTGGCCGAATTGGTCAAGAGACTGCACGGATTGGATTGGCACTTGGAATGCGGGTATTGCCCGTTGATCCATACGTTGAATCTAAGACGATTGAGATTCCAATGTATAACGAAGCAGATGGTGCTTTAAAAGTAGAAGTACCGACGGTACCAATGGATACCATGTTGGCAGAGGCAGACATCATCAGTCTTCACGTTCCATCTATGGGACGCCCTCTTTTGGGAGAAGCGGAGATCGCTAAAATGAAAGACGGTGTAATCTTAGCCAATACTGCTCGTGGTGGATCTATTGATGAAGATGCCTTATTAGCGGCTTTAGAAAGTGGAAAGGTAGGCGCTGCGGCTTTAGATGTTTTTGTCAATGAGCCAACACCTCGTGCCGAATTACTCAATCACCCAAGAATTTCTATTTCTCCACACATTGGTGCTTCTACGGTAGAAGCTCAGGAAAATATTGGGTTGGAATTGGCGAGTAATATTCTCAATTTCTACAAAGTTAATTCTTAAGTTTTCTGCTAAAACCTAAAATAAAAAATCCTGTCTTTGAATCAAAGACAGGATTTTTTTATGGATTAGACTTTATTCCAAAGATTCAATATTAGAATTTAAACAATTCTACATCGAAGATCAAAACAGAGTTAGCAGGAATTTTATTCTGTGCTCTTCCTCCGTAAGCCAAGTCACTTGGAATAATAAATTTACCCTTTCCTCCTTTCTTCAAAAGTGGAATAGCTTCTTGCCAACCTGGAACGACTTGTTTTAAAGGAAAAGAAATGGTCTCTCCACGATCTACAGAAGAATCGAATACCGTTCCGTCGAGTAAAGTACCGTGGTAGTGTACGGTCACTTCAGAATCTATGGTTGGGTTATCTCCTTTTCCTGCTTTCTCGATGATGTAGTGAATACCAGATTCTGTCTTTTGCGTCGTGAGTCCTTTTTCTGCGATATAAGCCTCGATCAATCCTTGATCTACAGCTTTCTGCTTACCGACCATAGCAGCCTGATCTTCAAAATCAAGCAATTCTACTTCAAACGTCAATACCGTATTTGGTCCGATTGTTTGACCGGCACCTCTAGGGCCATAAGCTAGTTTGGAAGGGATTATAAATTTACCCTTTCCTCCTTTTTTCAAAAGTGGAATGGTTTCCTGCCAACCAGGAATTACTTGACCAAGAGGAAACTCAAGTGGTTGATTACGTTCTACAGAAGAATCGAAGACCGTTCCGTCGAGTAATTTCCCAGTATAATGAGCGGTAATAAAAGATCCATTATCAGGATGAGCATCTCCGGTTCCTGGGTTTTCGATGGTATAGTAAATACCAGAAGCAGTAGATTTTATATCTGCTGCCATATTGTTGTCTATGACATACTGTAAGATCAGGTTTTTGTCTGTATCGTCTTGAGTAGTCGGAGAATCGACCATTTCTGCTTTGAGTTTATCTTGTGGGCTAGGTTCGCAAGAGCAGAGCAAAAGAGCCATTGCCACGAGGGGAAGAAATAAGCGCATGTTGTTTTTTATTTTTAAAATTATTAATAATTATTTTCAAGTTCTTTGAGTTGTTCTAAAAGTCAATCAATTCTACCTCAAAGACAAGGATAGAATTTGGGCCAATGAGTTTTCCAGCACCTCTAGGGCCATAAGCCAAATGACTTGGGATAATGAATTTAGCTTTCGCTCCTTTTTTCATCAAAGCGATACCTTCTTGCCAACCGGGGATCACTCGCCCCAAACTAAATTCGAAAGGCTTGCCTCGCTCTACCGACGAGTCGAAGACTGTGCCGTCTAGCAACATCCCGTGATAATGTGCGGTGATGTTTGATGCCGTGGTCGGTCTTTCTTCTCCAGTCCCCTCTTCTACCATCACATAATGCAATCCTGATTTTGTTTTTTGCGTAACCAACCCATTGGCTGCTGCGTAGTCCTTGATCTCTTTTTGTTCTTTATCTCTGGTTGCTTTTAGGCGAGCTTCCGGGCTGATAAAGTCGATCAATTCAATATCAAAAATCAATACGCTATTGGGGCCAATATCTTTCCCTGCTCCTCGCTCTCCATAAGCCAATGCCGA
>CALLVY010000307.1 GCA_938015925.1 uncultured Saprospiraceae bacterium | reverse complement strand
AACCTCAAGGTCGTAAGTCCCTGGGTCGAGGTTTATTCGATAATTACCATTAAAGTCGGTAGCTGTATGGATAGAAAATTTTCCATCTTTCGAAACCGTTACACTGGCACCAATGAGTTCTTCTCCGGTGTCTACATCTGTAATCCTTCCGCTCAAGGAAGTTTGCGCGATAGCGGCGAAGCTGAGAATTAGAAGCTGGGTTAAAAGGAATAGTTTTTTCATGCGATAATTTTTTTATGATTTAGCGACTGGTGTCGAAGTAGGGTGTTTTTGTGTGGAAGAAATGTTTACCAGGTGAGGATGACTCCGGGAGTATTTCTGACGATGGTATTGATGTTTTTGCTAGGGGAATTGTTTATTTGTTCTTGAGATATATTAAGGCCTGAGGTCGTGTTGTCTTTGGAGATTATCCGGAAGGGATAGGTGGTAATAGGGCAGACTTCTAAATCTAGTCCACCTCCCAAGTGGATGTCTAAGCGATTGTTTTGACCTTCGGTGATAATAACTCCTGTTACTTTGTTTGGGGGAAATCCAATATAAGCGGCTTCTACATCGTAAGTTCCCGGCTTTACCCTTAGCTTATAGTTGCCATCAAAATCGGTACTTGTTCCCGTGACAAAATATCCATTTTGGGAAACGGTGACATTGGCACCAATGAGTTCCTCTCCAGTATCTACAGCTGTTATTTTTCCACCTAAGGTAGTCTGCGCAAAAGCGCTAAAGCAACAGCATAAAAATGGGAGGAGTAGAAATAGTTTTTTCATGTGACCTTATTTTTCTGATTTGTGAAAGTTTACCAAGAGAAAGTGACACCAGGTGCAGTCGCAATAATGTCTCTGACCTTTTTAGTAGGCATTGGTCGGATATTAGAACTAGGAATGATTAGGCCCGAGGAGGTTTCTCTTAATTGTAAAAGAGGATTTTTGAAACTACTGGCATTACTGCAACCACCTGAATAGGGGTTTGGATCGCCTTGCATATTCATATACATATTTAGTTTTGAATATTGCCCTTCTCGGATTATTAATCCGGCCCTTTTATTTAGAGGGAAACCAATATAAGTTACTTCCACATCGTAAGTTCCTGGTTCTATCCTTAGCTTATAATTGCCATCAAAATCTGTACGCGTTCCCGTAACAAAATGTCCATTTTGCAAAAGCGTAACATTAGCACCAATGAGTTCTTCTCCAGTTTCTGCATCTATTATTTTTCCACCTAAAGTAGTTTGTGCAAAAGCAGCGAAGCTAAATATCAGAAGTTGGGTTAAAAAGAATAATTTTTTCATGCGATTTTTTTATGTTTGGTAAATCAGGTATGGGACCATGATTTTTGATCTTAGCTTGCTTACCAAGAAAAACTAATTCTGGGGAATATCTCCAGCGATGAAATTGATGTTTTTACTAGGAGCGTTTTTTATTTTCTTTTGATCTAAGATGGATCCTGAAGTTGCGGTGTCTTTAGAAAGGAGTGGTCCGTGATATTCGTTGAGGATAAAAATATCTGGACAAATACTACAATCTCCCAATGTGAGGTCTAAGTGATTGTTTTGTCCTGCTTTCACCATAACTCCAGTTATTGTGCTGGGAGAAAAACCAAAGTAGGCTGTTTCTATATTATAAGGGCCAGGTGCAAGATGGACTTTATAATTACCATAGAAATCCGTATTCGTTTCAGTGATAAAATTTCCGTTTTGGGAAATCATAATATTGACTCCGATAAGTCCTTCTCCTGTATCATAATCAATAACTTTTCCACTCAGTGAAGTCTGAGCAAAAGCCGCTATGCAGAAGAGTAATAAGAGACTAAAAGTGAATGATTTTTTCATGCGGTGAATTTTTATGGTTGGAGGAATCATTTGGAGATCAAATTCTTTCTCACCAGGAAAAAGTGACGCCGGGGGCGGTTCCAATTATAGTATTGACATTTTTTGTGGGTAATAGTTGAATCGTATGATCAGGAATGGTGATTCCTGAAGATGTTTTATCTTTCTGTAGGAGCGGGACTTTGTAGTACCCGGAAAAGATACAAATACTCAATTGTGGTGCGGTACCTTCAAATACAATATTTAGTTGATTACTCTGTCCTTTCTCGATATATATTCCTGTTCTCTTTTCTGGAGGATAACCAACATAAGATGCTTCCACATCATAAAAGCCAGGATCAACCGTGAGCTTATAATTGCCATTAAAATCCGTACTTGTACCCGTGACAAAATTTCCATTTTGCGAAAGTGTAATATTGCCTCCAATAAGTTCCTCTCCTGTGGCTGCGTCTGTGATTTTTCCTCCTAAGCTAGTTTGGGAAAAAGCGCTAAAGCAAAAACATAAAAAAGGAAGGAGTAGAATTATTTTTTTCATGTGATCTTATTTTTGATTGGAAAAATTATCTGGAAAAAGTGACGCCGGGTGCAGTTGCAATAATGTCCCTGACTTTTTTTGTAGACATTGGTCGAATACTATAATCAGGAATGATCAGGCCAGAGGAGGTTTCGCTAACTCGCAGAAGTGGGATTTTGTATTCTCCGCAAACGAAACCACAAATTATTATCTTAGGGTTTTTCATTGCAATATCCAGTTGAGCAATTTGCTCTATTTCTACAGAAACGCTTTCTATTATTTCGGGAACAAAACCAACATAGTATACTTTGATTGTATAAACGCCTGGATCAATAGTGAGCCGATAATTGCCATCAAAATCCGTACTCGTCCCCGTAACAAAATTTCCATTTTGCGAAAGCATAATATTAGCCCCAATGAGTTCTTCCCCAGTGGCCGCATCGGTGATTGTTCCTCCTAAACTAGTTTGGGAAAAAGAAGACTGACTAAAGCAAATAAGACTTAAAAGAAGAAATAGTTTGTTCATAGATTTAGCGTTTAATTTTTCTCGGAAAGTCTAAAGACAAAATCAAAAAAAAGCGGCCAGGTTGAACCTTCACAAATAATAAATCCAATGATATGAGGATGGCTGTTGGGGTTTAAAAAGGATTTTGAGAGCTGGTTTGGTGTTTCTTTTCTAGGTTGCCTGGCCGCTTCTTGTTCTAAGTTAAGCACAATAAGGGCTGGAATGTTATCCTTTCTTATTCTATAAGTCAGGTTTCTAATACTTCTGTAATCTAGAAATCCTTTTTCTAATCTGGCTGTTCTCCTTTGTTATTCGTCCTATTCTCCGTACTTTTGCCCATCTTTTGAGAAAATACTATTGCTTACAATCTTACTACACCAAACTTTACCATGACACCAAAAAGGATAAAATCAGCATTGATCTCCGTTTTTTCTAAGGAGG
>CALLVY010000306.1 GCA_938015925.1 uncultured Saprospiraceae bacterium | reverse complement strand
GAAGTCTAAGACCAACAAACGACTAGTAGTAGATGTCGCAGGAATCGGAGGAAGGAATATGTTCTTACCTAGATGACTGAACGATCTCAGAATGAGTCGAGTGCGACAGCGCTCGAAGTGAGGGAACCGCTTAAGCGGAAGGGTGGCTTACTCTTTTTTTTAGGAGAGGAAGTCAGCCGAAGTCATAGTACTTGGAGTAATCTCTGATGCTCTTAATTATTGTTTGTCTTTTTACAGTTTAATAAAGGTTCCGGCGTATACTTCTTTCCTGTTTGTAATCTTTATAATGTATTGTCCTGAAGATAAATTACTAATATCAATTGAGTTAAAGCGGGAAAAAGGTCGACTTGATATGATTCGTCCATTCATTTCATAGATTTCGATTTGAGCAGGATCTCCTTCTTTAAACACATAACCTTGAATTGTTAAAAAATCCATGGATGGGTTAGGAAAAACTTTTAAAGCAGTAGGCATTAAACCTAATTCCACGGAGCCCACAAATAAATCCTTGAATTGAGCAACAAACATATCCAACTTACCGCTTGAAACCAACTCCGTATTTCCAAAGACAATGGAATCAATGAAGTAACCTGTCAACACCACTTCTTCAGAAGGGGTTAACGCAATTCCATATCCGTGACTAGGTTTAGGGCCCCCAAATGATTCAATCCAATTAATATTTCCATTACTATTATCGAGACTGGCAACAAAAATATCAATGGTGGAATTTGTTGAAACAATCGAATCACCATTTATATATAGAACGCGACCAAAGGTACCTGTCAAATAGACCTTGCCAAAATCATTCGTTATAATTGCATTGCCTCTATCGTCTCCAGACCCATTGATGGTCTTTGCCCATAGACAGTTACCATCCAGGTCATATTTACAAAAATATATAGAGCCTCCAACCCCTCCACTTAAGTTATAAGGTCCAATAATTGTACTATCACGAAAGACTCCTGTCAAATAAAGCTGATTATTGGAGAGGCTTAATGATCGAGTAAAATCCCATTGGTTACCACCAAAACGCTCAATCCATATTTCCGATCCATTACTATTATATTTAGCAAGGAAATTGTCAAAAGATCCTGCAGAAATCAAGGTTTCTGTATTAAAGTAACAAGTCCCTTCAAAATGACCAGCCACATAAATTTCATTGTTGTTACCTACCGTGATTGTACTACCTCTTGAATTTCCGCCACCTTGAGCAGCCCAAAGAGCGATCCCATTCTCATTATATTTAGCAAGGAACATATCCGACAAAGCAGCTGTTTGTAGCGAAAGACTTCCAAAGTAAGCAGTCTTTTCAAAGCTTCCTGTAATTACCACATTGTCAAAATTGTCGACTGCAACTCCTTGTATTTTGTCTTGTTGTATCCCCCCAATCTGAATTGCCCAAATAAAATCTCCATTCAAAGTATATTTGGCAAGGAAGCCATCCGTGATCCCTTTTGAAATAAAAGTGCTATCCCCAAAATAGGCAATGCCTTCGAAAGTACCTGCTACATATACAGCATTCCCTTTTACCGTTATTGCTGTCCCCTTATCACTTTCTGTTCCACCTCCTTGTCTAGCCCAAAGCAGCTTTCCTGCTGTACTGTATTTTGCAATAAACAGATCTCCCCACCAGTCGCCTTCCGCGATAAGGGTCGTATCGCCAAAACTTACGGTATCCCGAAAGGATCCAGTGACATACACGTTACCAATGCTATCGGTTGCCACTGCTGCCCCATCATCCGCATTAATACCACCTGCCTTATTGGTCCACTGAAAGGTCTGTTGTGCTTTTACTTCAAGCCCAAACAAGAAAATAATAAATAGCATTGTAATTCGTATCATAAATGTAATTGCTTAGGATCATGTAAAGAATAAGTTATAAAGGTTTGGGTCGGTTATTTTGTATCTAATCGAGTCCTCAAAATGCGATTTATGCCTAGCATAATAAGTATTTTGAGGAGGAAGAGTGGGTACAAAAGAAGCAACTAAATGTTATAAGTTATTGTTTACCTGATCCTTAAGGGGTAATCACTCTATTTTAGAAGATGTTACAAAGTTAGTTGAAATAATAAAACATCCTCGGGGGTAGAAAAGTGGTTCTTGAATTTTTAAATTTGTAGCATTGTTCCCAATGCTGCTCCCATTCCTTATTGAAGCAAATTTCGACGATTGATTTTCATTTGATTGTTTTTTTATTTGTTACTTGCTGCCAACGGGTCGGTGATATGGAGCGGACGATTGAAGGAAGTCTGATTTCATATCACTTGTTATGTGGATACTTAACTTTGTAGTATTAATGTATATCCTTTTAATTTAATAGACTCATTTTGACCTGAGTAGTTCCATTTATTTTGGTGGAAGCTAACGGCTCTCATAGACACCGGTGCCGACGAATGGAGGTACTGGATGTTCTATGAATTGTTGTCATCTGGATTTATTTTATTCTTTATACACATTCGGAAATCACAAAGTTTCCTCCCTTAATAGACCTATTCAGAAATAACACCAACCTATTGAAATTATCAGCAACATATTTCTTTGTTTCAAATGACATATCCCAACCACCTGGATAAATTTTCTTCTCTTTAACTTCATTAAAATCACACTTATCAAATAGGCTTTCAATTGACACTTTATTTAGGTGACTCATTATTATTTTCACCTCTTCTGGATTTAGATAAGATGCATTTAAATCAATTTTATTTTGTATTTTATTAAACTCTTCTATGCTAATATTTCCAGAATACTTTTCAAATTCTTCATCTGTTATTAATACAGTAGATTTTTTTGGATAAAACAGATTTGATATAAAATGGTGTCCTCCATATTTATCACCAGTTAATAAATATAGAAGGAATTGCCAAGATTTCCCTATATCCATTGATTCTTCCGAAGAATCTAATAACTCCATTTTTTCTTCAAGATCTTTTACATTAGAAAGTGTTTTTATTAATTCCTCATCTACTCTGATAAAGCCTTGAATCATTCCCATTATTTTCTTTCTTTTCTTGATGACAACAACATAATATACACAACAAACCTACAGATATCAAAATTCCTCCCCTTAAATTTAATAAATATCCACAACTTTAACAACATCTACTCCATAATCCAAACGCACAAAAAAGCCAGATCATCAGGAGGATCAAGGTGACCTATCGGTAAAAAGAATCCACAACACCACAAGTAAAATTTATTTCCCTATTTTCGCCAAATGAACACAACCTCCCCTCCCCAAATCATCATCCAAGGAGCCAAAACAAACAACCTAAAAAACATCTCCCTAAGCATCCCGCACAACAAATTTATTGTGGTGACGGGCATATCGGGGTCGGGGAAATCGAGTCTGGTATTGGAGCTCCTGGCCAAAGAAGGGCAGCGCAGGTATTTTGAAACCCTTCCCTCTTTTGCGCGACAATTTATGGGAAAACTGAATAGGCCGGAGGTGGATGAAATCGAAGGACTTTCTCCGGTGATTGCCATTGGGCAAGGGACAAGTGGAATGCATGCGCGTTCTACTGTTGGGACGATGTCGGATATTTATGATTTGTTGCGACTGTTGTTTGCGAGGACGGGTAAGAGTGATAGAGCACTGGTGCTTTCGCGCGCGCTCTTTTCGTTTAATGCTTCGGTGGGGAAATGTATGCGTTGCAAGGGCATCGGGAAAGAAGAACAAATAGACTTGAATCGCCTGATCCTCTTTCCAGAAAAATCAATTCGCGATGGGGCATTGGCGCCGACCTTACCCAATGGATATATTATGTACTCTCAGGTCACGATTGAGGTCTTGAATCAAGTCTGTGAAGCGGAAGGATTTAGTGTGGATATTCCCTGGAAGGATTTGACGGACTCGCAGCGCGAAGTGATCTTGTATGGCAGTGACAAGATCAAGGTTCCTTTTGGGAAACACAGTTTGGAGTCGCGTTTGAAGTGGACCGGGATTAAGGCCAAACCTCGGGAGGAAGGACATTACAAAGGAATGATTCCGATTATGTCTGATATTTTGAGAAGAGATCGCAATGCGAATATTCTCAAGTATGTACATGCGGTGACCTGTCCGCGGTGTAAGGGCACTCGTTTGAATGAGGATGCTTTGAGTGTAAAGGTTCAGGGAAAATCAATCGCGGAAATAGGGCGTTTGGAATTGAATGAATTAAAGGCTTGGATACAGTCGAATACCTGGGGAATGGTGGCGCGTGAAATCATTGAAAAAATGGAGGCGCAGGTGGATTTATTGGAAGACTTGGGATTGGGACATTTGACTTTAGATCGCTCTTCCAAATCGCTGCGGGCCAGCGAAATTCAGCGGATTCGGGTGGCCAATCAAATCTTAGGCCCACTGAGTGATGTGCTTTATATTTTTGATGAGCCGAGTATAGGATTGCATCGAGCAGAGAATGAAAGATTGATTTATCATTTTAAGCAATTGGTAAATAAAGGAAATACGGTCATTGTGGTGGAACATGATTTGGATACGATTCGCAATGCGGATCATATCATCGAGATGGGACCACAAGCGGGTGTACATGGCGGCGAAATCATTTTCAATGGTGCCTTTTCAACATTTTCCCAACAAAAGGAATTAAAAAAAATCAGTCCAACTTATAGAGCGATTAGCACTTCTAATGAGCGCCCCAAAGCTTCGTCCTCCTTAGCAACAACAGCAGCTAAGTCGATTCGCCTAATTGGATGTCGGGAAAGAAATTTAAAAAACATCGAAGTCGAATTTCAGCTGGGACAACTCAATGTGGTCAGTGGAAGATCAGGGGTCGGAAAATCAAGTTTAGTCAAAGGAACTTTACTCAAAGCCCTGCAACAACAATTGGGAATAGCAAGCGGAGAAGCCGCCAAACTAACCCGTGCTGAAAATCTCGAGGGCCTCAACAAACTCATTTTTATAGACCACTCCCCCATCGGAAAAACACCTCGCAGTAATCCCGCCACCTACCTGGGACTCTCCGATCACATCCGCGATCTCTACGCCAGCCTCCCCGAATCAAAGCGCCAAAAGTTCACCAAATCTCGTTTTTCCTTCAACAACAAAGGCGGACGTTGCGAAACCTGTCAAGGTGCCGGAAAAACGCAAATAGGCATGCACTTTCTCGGCAATGTAGATCTCATCTGTGGCACCTGCAATGGCGATCGATTCAATGAAGAAACCCTGCAAATAAAATACAAGGAATTGTCCATCGCGGATGTGTATAAATTATCCATCGATAAAGCCATCTCCTTTTTTCAAGATCAGAAAAAAGTCCTGGCAGGACTCCAAATTTTACAAGAAATAGGACTCGGATATTTGACACTCGGACAATCTTCTACCACTCTCTCAGGCGGAGAAGCGCAGCGCATTAAAATTGCCAATCAACTACAGAAAAAAGATACCGGAGATACTTTGTATATCATCATCGAGCCAAGCATTGGATTGCATCGCGATGACATCAAATCGCTCCTCCAATTATTTGACCGCATTAAGCAAAAAGGCAATACCATTGTATGTATCGAACAAGAGGAAGCGGTGATTGCCTGGAGCGATTGGCACATCGAACTCGGCCCCAAAAGTGGCGCAGCAGGTGGACAAATTCTTTACCAGGGAATCCCAAAAACAGAGGAGAAAAAAGTTAAGCCTAAAATAAAAACAGAAATCCCCAGTGCGCCTCTCCCGAAAGAGATCCTTCTAAATGGCGTCACCACACACGGACTAAAAAACATTGATGTTCGCATTCCCAAAAATCAATTGACCGTAGTCACCGGACTTTCTGGCAGTGGAAAATCTTCTTTAGTATACGACACTCTTTTTGCAGCATCCAATGCGCGCTTTACAGAATCCTTATCCACCTACAACAGAAGTTTTCTACAACAAAACAGCCAAGCCAAAATAAGGTCCTTCTCCGGTTTGGGCCCCGCCATCGGAATCAACCGAAAAGGCGGAACGCCTTCGAAACGATCCACCGTCGGTACCCTCTCCGGCGTCTATGATGCCCTTAGATTATTGTATTCCAGAATTGCCCAACATCAAGGAGAAGTCTATACGGCTCAGCACTTCTCTTTCAACCATCATTTGGGCGCCTGCCCAGACTGCGAAGGCCTCGGACTCCAAGCCAAATGTGATCCCGATCAGTTGATCGTTTCTCCAGACCAATCCATCATGGAAGGCGCTACCGCTGCCAATAAAGCATTGGCTTATTACGCTGATCCCAATGGTCAATTCCTGGCAACCCTAAAGGAAGTCGCCCAGCAAAAAAACTGGAACATCGACCGTCCATGGCAACAATTGGAAGAAGAAATAAAACAGGTCATCCTCTACGGAACGGGCGATGCCATCTGGGAAGTCACCTGGAAATTTAATACCAAATCCAGAACGGGCACTCAGGCATTAAAGGCAAAATGGCTCGGCCTCTGTCATTATATAGATGCCGAATACCAGCGAAAATTGCACAATAAGAACATCAAAAACTTAGAAGCATTACTACATAATGTCGTCTGCCCTGGTTGCCACGGAAGCCGCTTAAAACCCGAATTATTAAACACTACCTTTCTTGGAAAAAATATTTCCGAGCTTGCTCAATTGAGTATTTCGGCTTGTCTTGAATTGGTAGAGCATATGGATGACAAAATGGATGCGCTTGTTTTGGCCATCAGTAAAGTTGTTTTACCGGGCGTCAAAAAATCTTTGCAGACGATGGTCGATTTGGGCTTGGGGTATTTAAATCTGGATAGAGCGGTGAGCACCCTTTCTGGTGGAGAGCGGCAGCGGATTACGCTTGCGGGGCAACTTTCTTCGCACCTCTTTGGAGTCACCTATGTATTGGACGAACCGACCATTGGTTTGGATGAGGCACAGGTGATCGTATTGTCCAAAGTATTAAAAACTATTGTTGCCAATGGCAATACCGTGGTGGTGGTGGAACATGATCCCTCTTTTATCCAAAGCGCCGATTACCTGATTGAAATGGGGCCAGGTGCGGGAAGGCTCGGTGGCGAAGTAATCTTCCAGGGAAAAGTCTCCGACATTGCCCAAGCCAAACATTCTGTGACCTACCAAATGTTGCAAGCGCAACACCTCGCTCCAATTAAAAAGCAAAGAAAAAAAGGAACAAGTTTTGGTGTAAAAGGTGCTTTTGCCAATAACCTTAAAAATATGGCTATTGACTTTTATTCCAGACAAGTAACGGCCATCACGGGCGTTTCGGGAAGTGGAAAATCAAGTTTGATAAAAGAAGTCTTGTATCGTTCTTGGCTGCAAGGCCGAGCGGTGAATTGTACTTCCGTCAATGGAATGGAACAGTTTGAAAAAGTCTTGCTCATTGATCAGCAAGCGCTTACGCAAAACCGATCGAGCACTCCCCTTTCGTATACTGGAATTTTGGAACCGATAAAAGCCGCTTTCGCAAAAACAGCTTTTGCAAAAGAAGCGGGACTAAAAAAAGCAGATTTTTCCTACCAAAGTAAAAATGGAAAATGTACGACTTGTAGCGGTCATGGACAAGTTAAAACAAGTATGGATTTTATGAGTGACATCTGGTTGACTTGTGATCGCTGTAATGGTTTGCGGTATAATGATGCGGTCTTGGCTTGTCTGTGGAAAGGACGTTCGATTGGGGAAGTGTTGCGGATGACGGTGCAAGAGGCGATTGTATTTTTTGAGGGCGAGAAATTTGTGGAACAATTGGAGGTGCTAAAGCGGGTTGGTGTCGGGCATTTGCTTTTGGGACAGGCGGGACCTACTTTGTCTGGTGGAGAAGCACAGCGGTTAAAGCTGGCGACAGCTATGATGGAACAGAGAAAAGGAGCGAGTTTGTATCTGTTTGATGAGCCGAGTACGGGGCTTCATTATTTTGATGTTTTGGATTTGATTGGGGTCTTTGAGGCTTTAGTGGAGAATGGCGATACGGTGATTTTTATTGAGCATAATGGGGGGATGATTTTGGGAGCAGATCGGGTGGTGAGACTGGGGCCTGGGAGTGGGGAATTTGGTGGTGAGGTGATGCTTTAGTGGCCGAAGGCCAAGAGTTTTGTGCTTAGAATGCTTTAGGATTCATGGAGCTTTAAGCCAAGGAGCTGACCCATAGAACCCCTGGTTATTTGGCTTTTGGTAATTCAAATTTCTCAAAGGCTTCTCCATTAAATTTATAAACGCCCGCATTAAAAGTTCCCAACCAAAGCACTCCTTGATTGTCTTTATAGATTGTAAAAAGAGAGACTTTGGTTTCGCCATCTTTGATGGGATAATTAATAAGCTCTTTTCCATTGTTCCTCCAAACACCGTTGGTATAAGTGACCATCCAAAGGTCTCCCTCATTGTCTTGATTGATGGATAGAAAAAACGGAAACTCCGTCTTGCCATTTTCATCCACAAAGCCAATGCCCTCTTCCTTTTTATAATCTAGATCAATCGTGTGATTGGTCAAAATAGTATAGCGAAAATGAGTATTGTTAATCCAAAAATAACCATCCTGATCTTCAAAAATAGCACGGGTTCCAAAATCTCCACCACTGGGCGTGGTTTGCAATTGTTCTTCATAATGCCAACTGATATTTTTGCCATCAAATCGGCAG
>CALLVY010000305.1 GCA_938015925.1 uncultured Saprospiraceae bacterium | reverse complement strand
CCGCTAGCGGTTCACTACGATGAATGTCCACTGGACATTCCCTCCTGCGGAGTTCTCTTCGTTCTTAGTCAAACAGTATCTTGTCTGGCCTCCCATTCCTTCTTTCGCGAAATCGACCGTAAAAAATCCCGAATTTTCGATAATCGAAAATTCGGGATGACTCATGTTTGATTGCTTCTTTTTTAGTTAAACAATTTAGGCATTCAAATAAGCCAAAACATTTTTTTCAATCCGTTCTTCTACATTCGAGGTATCTGCTTTTTCAAAAGTCATTCCGGTGATCGATTCATACAATTCGATGTACCGCTCTGAAACTTGTTCCACAAAAACATCTGGCATCTCTGGCATCATTTGCCCTTCCTTTCCTTGAAAACCATGTTCCATCAACCACTCGCGCACAAACTCTTTGGACAATTGCTTTTGGCGCTCCCCATTGGCCTGCCGTTCTTCATAACCTTCTTTATAAAAATACCGAGAACTGTCTGGCGTATGAATTTCGTCGATGAGGTAAATATTACCATCTTTTAAACCAAATTCATATTTCGTATCCACCAATATCAATCCTCTTTCAGCAGCCATTGCTGTACCGCGTTGATAAAGGGCATGGGTATATTTTTCTAACAATTCATAATGCGCTTCGCTTACGATTCCCTGGGCAATGATATCTGCCTTAGAAATATCCTCATCGTGTCCCTCTTCCGCTTTGGTCGCTGGAGTGATGATTGGGCTAGGAAAACGATCTGCTTCCTTCATTCCCTCGGGTACGGCTTCGCCACAAATGCTCCGTCGTCCTGCCTTGTATTCTCGCCAGGCATGGCCAACGAGATATCCGCGTATAACCATTTCGATTTTAAAGGGTTCGCAAGCATGACCAACGGTGACATTGGGGTCTGGAGCTGCCAAGACCCAATTGGGAACAATATCACTGGTGGCTGCCAAAAAATGACCTGCAATCTGGTTGAGGACTTGTCCTTTATAAGGAATCGGACGGGGAAGCACATGGTCGAAGGCAGAGATTCGATCAGAAGCTACCATTACCAATTTTTCGCCGATGGTATAGACATCGCGTACTTTTCCACGGTAAAAATTCGATTGCTTGGGAAAAGAAAAATCGGTTTCAATAATAGAGCGTTTTTCTATGGAAATCATTGAAGATTAATTTTTGTTTTCAGAGCCTATCTAAATTTAATACTTCAGACCAAAGCTAAATTCATATATGCTCTCCATTAATTCCCCAAAGGTAATTAACTTTTCTGTACCTTCAATTCCCATTTCGTAATGTTTTGTGCTGTTTAAAAAATAATTAATGTCTAGTAATCAGAGTACGACTATAGTGGAAGCGCCTCAACCCATGCGGCGGCTATTCCGTTATTTGGATCGCTACAAAGGAAAGCTTTGGTCTTCTATTTCTTATAGCGTTATCAACAAGTTTTTTGATTTGATGCCTCCATTCTTGACCGCTTGGATGATCGACTCCGTCAGTGGAAATATTCCAATCTGGATCAGCAAGTGGACGGGACTGACAGAAGTATGGCCGATCATTTTATTTCTCACTGCACTTACGGTTTTTATTTTTGGGATGGAAAGTTTTTTTGAATGGCTTTTCAAACGGGGCTTTATGGAGCTTGCCCAGGAAGTACAGCACGATTTGCGGATGGATGCTTATACGCAATTGCAAAGTAGAGAAATCGCTTATTTTGAAGAACAAAGAACAGGCAATTTGATGTCGATGCTCAATAATGACATCAATCAATTGGAACGTTTTTTAAATGATAGTTTTAATGAAATGGTGCAAATGACGACCCTGGTTATTTTTGCGGGATGGTCGCTTTGTACAGTGTCTTTCTCTTTGGGGCTCATTGGGATGTTGCCTTTGCCATTTATTGTTTTGGGTAGTTTTTATTATCAGCGAAAAATATCTCCGCATTATCGGGAAGTCAGAGAAACGGTTGGTGCATTGAGTAGTCGTTTGGAAAATAATATTTCTGGGATTCAGGTGATCAAAAGTTTTACCGCAGAAGATTTTGAAAAATCCAGAGTAGACCAAACCTCTACCGCTTATCGAAGTGCCAATTATAAAGCCATTCGTTGGAATGCGCTTTATACGCCTTTGATTCGAATTTTGATTACCATAGGTTTTGCGGCTACGCTGATGATCGGTTCCTATTGGGTGATCAATGATTTAAATGGATTTACCGTTGGCGGCTTGGCCTTTTTTGCAATGATGATTCAACGCTTGCTCTGGCCTGTGACTCGTCTGGGTTTTATATTTAATGAATACGAAAGAGCCAAGGCTTCTTCGCGCAGAATTTTTGGCCTATTGGATACGCCCAACCAAATTCCCAATCCCTCCTCTCCTATTGACATTCAAAACTTACAAGGACAAATCCAATTGCAAGATCTTACTTTCTTTTACAAAAAAGAACAAGTCATTCTCGATCAGATCAACTTAGCTATTCAAGCGGGACAAATGATTGGAATCGCAGGACCAACCGGAGCAGGGAAAACAACGCTGATCAAATTACTACTGCGACTTTATGATGTAAAATCTGGCGCCGTATTATTGGATGGAATAGACATTCGGCAAGTTGATAAATATCACCTGCGCCGACAGATCGCGATGGTGAGTCAGGAGGTTTATTTGTTTCACGGTAGTATCACTGAAAACATCGCCTATGGCTTGGGGGATTGTCCGCAAGAAAAAATAATCGAGGCCGCAAAAAAAGCAGAGTTGCATGATTTTATTGCCCAATTGCCTGATGGCTATGAGTCGCTGATCGGAGAACGGGGCATCAAATTATCGGGTGGTCAAAGACAACGACTGAGTATTGCGCGAGCGATTTTAAAAGATGCGCCTATTCTCATTCTCGACGAGGCGACTAGTTCTGTCGATACCGAAACCGAACGAGCTATTCAACAAAACCTGGGACAATTGACTGCTGGAAAAACGGCCATTGTCATTGCGCATCGCTTGTCTACGATTCGGCATGCGGATCAGATTATTGTATTGAAGAATGGGAAGATCGCGGAGCAGGGCAGTCATTCCGAATTATTGGGAGTGGATGGCATTTATGCGGATCTTTGGAAAGTGCAGATTGGGGATTTGGGAGGTGCTTGAGGATTTTATATTGATTTAGAAAGGCGATAACTTCACTTGGAGTTATCGCCTTTTTAATTGCTTATTTATTTTATAAAAGAGGAACTACTTCTTAGCCGCCCGTCCGCTTTGGTTCGCTATCGCTTATGAAACGTAAGTTCAGCAAAGCTAATCTCCTTCATTCATCTCGCGGTTCCTTTATCTTAGAAAACTGTTGGTAGCCTCCCGTCCGCTTTAGTTCGTTATCACTCATGGACCTCCTGTCGGTCTCGCGGTTCCTTCACTTGAAGCATTGTCTTTGCCCGCCCGTCCGCTTTAGTTCGTTATCACTCATGGACCTCCTGCGTCGGTCTCGCGGTTCTCTCGCTTAATGCACTGTCGTGCATTACCCCTGCGGGGAGCGCTCGATCACATATCATTAAAAAACTTCCTAGCCTGTCGATTAAAATTATCGCCCATCTGAGAATTGTCAATAAAATTATTGGTCTGACCATCATTAGGAGCATTGCGATATAATTCTACTTCCCATTGCGGGTTGCGCATTTCACCACGAGCGGTTGAATGCAGCATCACATAATTTCCGCCATCGAGAGAAGCATTGTAGAAGATAAATTTCACATTATTCTGTTGGGTTACTGGAAATTCATTATACGCCCAGATTTCATAGGGAGGTGCGCTAGGATCGTTGTCTACGGACATAATATCATTGGGTTTTCCGTATTTCATAAAAGTATATCCTCGATCCGTTTCAAAACCAAAACCAAAACCAGATCGGTATAATTTATCAACGGCACGAGCGACTTCCATGTATTTTTCATAAGTGGCACCTGGATCATTTGGATTTTGTCCAGCCCAGAAAGTGAATAAGAACCTTCGCTTCGGAGCCAAGTCCTTACCAGCGATCACCATATTGAGTATTTCTACATCTGAATTTTTCACATTCATGGCGATAGCACGCAAACTGTATTGCAATTCTTCTCCATCCAGATTTTTTACGAATTCTTCTTGTAGATCGGTGTTCAAGATTTCGGATTCATCGAGTAAAGGATTGGCTCGTTGAAAGAACATTTTTTTACTACTCAACAATTCATCCTGGCGATTCCGCACTTCGATCACCAAGTTATAATTTCCCGATTTTAATTCCATGATGTTTTTTTGCACCAAGAGTACATTAACCGGTTTAGGGCTTTGTTTTTTATTGCCCATCATGACCATTTTCGATTGGCCATTGCTCTCTACTTTTTCTACAAAATAACGAATCAAAAATTCATCGGTTAACACTTGATCGGTATTGTAAATTTCATTGTAAAAAGTAAGTCGCGAAGCATTTCTACCATAAAAATTGAAAGGCAGGCTTTCGAGGTAAAATCCATTTTTGGTAAAATCGCTAGGAACCGGATCTTCTTTAAAAGAAGACAACAATTGAATATCGGATTGCTCAATTTTATCCTTACTAAAATCCACGGTGAAGACCTTTTTAAAACTCTTGGCATTGTCTTCCATATTTAAGTCATTGACTGAAATCTCCAATTCATAAGCACCATCTTTCAGTCCAAAACGTTTTTGATCGATAAAATCAGTTGGAAAAGCACTAATCGGGCTATTCAAACGGTATTTATCGTATTTGACGATCTGATCGTATTGTTTAAACAGAATGATTACCTCCACGCTTGCCTGATATTGGCCGCTGTCAATCGTAATAAAATTGACCGTGTTTCCCACCAAGTGTAGGTAGATTTCTGCATAATTTTGCTCTGGACTTTTGAAAGTCGCATAGGCAATACTAGCATCGAGGGCTTGCATACTTGTAAATGAAAACAAGAAGAATAAGAAGGGCAATACTGATTTTTTCATAATTTGTCAGGTTTTCAATTATTCAAAGACTCTAATTCTGTACTAAAGATACCGTGAAAAAGAGATTTCTTCAAACCCAAAAGTGGGAATAAGTCAGGATGCTAACAGTTGTGAGGATGATTTTAGGCAGGTTGGCTGTCCATTTCAGTGAGAAAACGACAGTAATACAAAATCCGATGCGGAGAAGTCTTATAAAATTCGAAATTCTACTTAATTCGATGACCAAGTAAATACAGAAGTGCTTATTCTTCTTTTTCTAAAGTCAGGTTAAATTCCATTTCCTGCAAGGTGGTAGAAAGTACCAATTCCTTTGCATCGACCTTCTCAATTTTATATTCCAGAGGTTGGGTACCTTTTTGCATGATTTTATCGCCGGATAGTTCAAAAGGCGTTTCGACATCACTTCCGAGTAGATTGGTGGACAATTGGCCGGAATCAGAAAATCGGAAATATAGACCATCGAGTGTTTCAGTGGCCTGACCGTTTCGGGTAGCTTTGGCTACCAGCCAGCTTCCATTGAGTTGTTCGACCTTGATGCTGGTATCATCCTTGGTGGTGCTTCCTCCGGTGCAAGAACATAAAAAACTAATCGTCAAAAGGCCCATCAAGGAAAATATATTATAAAAATTCATTATATTGGATTGTATTGTCAAAAATTCGTTGCGAAGCGCTGTTTGCTAATGCTTCAAAACGTAAGATATGGATAAGACGAAGAATCTACAAAAAAGGAACGCTTAGCAAAGTCAAGCGCTAATTTAAAGATTTTAGTCCAAAACAAGAAAAAGGAATTTTTGACGCTAACTCCAATGCCCTTAAGCTCTTTTGAGTTTCGCTCAATTTTCATCTTTTCTTACTCCAACATTTCTCTTTTCAAAGAAATATTCCGGCGGTCGCCCTTTTTTCATCAAATGGGCCTTGCCTAGCTATGTACAAATCTGACAAACCTTTTTTGATCACAATAGCCAGCAATATTCCTTAGAGACATTTGTAAATAAGATTTTCTTATTTTTTATAACGAAGTTGTTTAAAAACTACTTGCTTGCAAAATGATCTTTAAAGCAATCTTTTCCCCTTAGCTTGTAAGGGGCAGGCTTCTTTTTTATTGGCCGTAGCTCGGCTATGCCCTCAAAAAAAGAATCAAGCTTGCTTCAAATCTCTATTTTTCACTACAAGCAACAATTCTTAAACTACTTCAACCTAAAACTTCATTATCATGATCAAACAAAATTTATTTCTCCTCCTTATGGTTTGCTGTTTTTTCGCTTGTAACAAACCATCTGACCAAGGCTTGATTCAGGAAATCGAAGCGACTCCTGTCGTTCTTAAAAAAGGAGTGCACAATCTAGATGATTTTCAAGCTCTTGTCGATCAAGATCTTTATCCGATCAATCAATTGAGTAAAGAAGCTGTCCAACATTTTAAAGAAGGCCTTACCTTCCAGGAAGGCCTTGGAATAAGAAGTGCTAACAGTGAAATGGTAAACAAGGAATTGGACCAAGAAGGTCAAACTGCACTTTGGGAATTACTCTTGGAGCAAGAAGTTACTTTTTTCGATGACATTGCTGAAATGGAAGCCATGGCACAATCTCGTGGCGTAAGAGTTCCAGGAGGTTATCTTTTAAACCATCACAGACCCATTTTTTGCCATGTTGATGCAAGTCCGATTGATTGCTGTGGATGGAGTGTACACCAGACCTGTAGAGTACCGTATGTAACTAGCGGTAATTAATCTGTTCATTAGGATGCTTGAACAGCTTGTAAAAAAGCTATAGGCTGTTTTCTAAAATTGTCTTGAAATAAGACACAGTAGACTTTATTTTTTACTTATCAGATTACTCTTAAGCAGCAAAGTCCGTAGAAAATTTCTATGGACTTTGCGCTTATTAAGCGCTATCCTTTCTCCAAATCAATCACCGTAATCTCTGGTAAAATTCCCACCCGACCAGGGTATCCCAAAAATCCTAAACCTCGATTGACATATAAGTATTGCTGACCAACCTGATAGAGTCCTGCCCAGTTTTTATAAATGTATTTGATCGGACTCCAACGCCACCAACCAGGAATTTCAATACCAAATTGCATCCCATGCGTGTGGCCCGAAAAGGTCATCGCGATATCTTTATACTTGCTTATCACCTCGTCATCCCAATGACTAGGATCATGGCTGAGAAGTAATTTCAAACCAGTCTCAGCGGTGCCTGCATAGGCTTTTGATAAATCGCCGTATTTGTGAAAACGGGAACTGGCAGAATAATTTTCTACACCAATCACCGCCAATTGCTCTCCCTTGATCGTCAAGATTCTATTTTCATTGAGCAGCAAATCCCAACCCAAGTCGCGATGGGTTTGTATCAATTGTCGAAAATTTTCGCGCTTATCTTCTGGCGTTTTCCAGGCATGGTAATCGCCATAATCGTGATTTCCCAAAATCGAAAACACTCCGTATCGGGCTTCGATTTTATCAAAGACATCCATATAAGGAATCATTTCACTAGCTGCCGAATTGACCAGATCTCCAGTAAAAAAAACCAGATCCGGTTTTTCAGCATTGATCAGACGAATAGATTCTTTGACTGGTTCGCGTTGGGTAAAACTTCCCGAATGGATATCTGATATTTGTACAATTTTTAGTCCTCGCAAAGCTTCCGGCAGGTTTTTGATTAAGACCTTTTCTCGAAATACTTTATAGCGGTAGGGATTGCGAATCATCCCGTAGACCAAAAGTACAAAGGGAATGATTCCTATTGCAATGGCCAATTCTGCATTGAGCATGGAACGATCCAGATTGAAATTTTGCCCTCCACCCAACATTTCAAAAAGTGATAAAGCCATCCGACGAAGGTCATCGATCAGTAAAACTCCAGCCATCAAAAACTTACCAAAGTAAGCGATAAAAACAATAGAGCGAATACTCGAAAATATTTTCTTACTCTTTGGAAATAAGGAAGGATAAATCCGACTTAAGAGAAGACTCCCTGCCAATAAAGGAATAGCCCAAAAGAGTCCATAAAGCAAATAAGCTCCAGGGTCAGACCAATCCGCTGATACCATAGCAAAAGCCTCAAAGACATACAAGTCAAAGAGCAAAAACAAAATAAGTGGCAAAAGCAATCGAATCATACTAAGGATTTCAAGTAAGTGTATTGCGGGATCAGCACCCAATTACCTAGGCATAACCAGACAGCTGTCGAATTGTTTTGAAATGTAGACCAGCAATCATCGAATATAGACAAAACCCAGAAGCTTCCCGAAATAATTTTGTAAGTTATTGAAGTCAAGTCCTCCATCCCTTTACACGGTCTGTCCGTAGATCGCTTCCCTCTTTTAATCCATTGTCCTACAAGATCATTCGGTCATTTCCGCTATTTTTCTCATCTTTAGTTCTATGAAAAACATACTCATCACTGGTGTCTCTAGCGGCATTGGATTAGCTACAGCGCAATTTTTTTTAGAACAGGGCTTTTTTGTCTATGGCAGTGTTCGTAAAAAAGAAGATGCCGATGCCTTGCAAAAACAATTGGGCGATCAATTTTTTCCTTTGGTCTTTGATGTTCGATCAAACGAATCTATCCTAGCAGCCGCTAAAAAAGTAGAAGATCATTTGGCTGGAGCAGGCCTTTTGGCTTTGGTCAATAATGCTGGAATTGCGGTTTCGGGGCCCATCCAATTGGTAGACCTCCAAGAATTTGAAAAACAATTGGATGTCAATGTAATGGGTTTGGTACGAGTGAGTCAGGCATTTTTGCCGATGTTGGGAGCTGCTTTACCCAAGCGAGCCAATCCGGGAAAAATATTTAATATTAGTTCGGTCTCCGGACTATTTACCGCTCCTTTTTTGGGTCCCTATTGTGCTTCTAAGTATGCCGTGGAAGCCATCAGTGATGCCATGCGCCGGGAGTTATCCATCTTTGGTATTCGGGTTGTTTCTATTGAACCGGGGCCGATTCAGACTCCTATTTGGGAAAAAGCCGTTGCCCAAACCAATACTTATCCTGGCTCTGACTATGAACCGATTTTGCGATCGACCGAGAAATTGATCAAAAATTCAAAAGCCAAGAGTATTCCTGCCCGACGAGTCGCCGAGGTGATTTTTAAAGCTTTCAAGCGATCGAGCCCCAAAGCCAGATACATCGTTACCAAGGGAAAGTTGGGGCAATGGTTGCTTTTTAATCTGGTTCCTTATTGGCTTGTTGATTACTTCATTGCCAATGCTTTGCAGAAAAGGTTGGATAAAGATAAGGCGAGGAAAATGGCCTAATTCGAGTTAAGTCTGTTTGGAAAAAGGAAAATATCGTAATTGATTGGTGGCTGCCTACTTTGGTTTCTTATAGCCAAATGAAAGTTCTCAAAAGCGCAACAAAAAAGCCCTGACATCAAGGATATCAGGGCTTTTTTATATTTAAGGCAGTTCTTATTTCTTAACAACAGCTCTTTTACGCTCTTTGATACGTGCTTTCTTTCCTACCAATTCTCTGAGGTAGTATAATTTTGCGCGACGTACTTTACCACGTTTTAGTATTTTAATTTCTACAATTCCAGGTGCAGCAAAAGGGAAAATACGCTCAACTCCTACTCCATTAGAAATTTTTCTAACAGTAAAAGTTTTATTGCTTCCATCTCCATTGATCTGGATAACGTCTCCACGAAAAACCTGGATACGTTCTTTTGAGCCCTCTACAATCTTATAACTAACATTGACATTGTCACCTGGGCGAAAAGCTGGGTAATCAATTTCTTTTACATTCTGCTCTTTAACAAATTTTACAGCATCCATTTTTACGGTATTTTACTTTGTGTAAGGTTCTGAGTATTAAACTCTATTTTCGGAACGCAAAGATAAGGATTTATTTAAAAATAACCCAAATATTACATCCTTCTTTTCATTTCTCTAAAATATAAGCAAAGCGACTGATAATCAACGAGATAGACAAGGGCTTTCTAGGCCTTATAAAAATATTACCTGATCAATGTGGTGAATCCCTGGTAGAAATGCGGCTTCCCTCTCGGTCCAGTAAAGGAAATCTGATAGGTATAGACTCCTTGCTTAGCCCAGCGCCCGACATTATCGGTCCGGCCATTCCATTTCATTTCGGGGTTGTCGGTCTTGAAAATCCGGCCTCCCCAGCGATCGAGGATTACAAATTGATATTGGCGAATCCCTCTAAAAAAGCCAGCGGGGCCAAATTCTTCATTTTTTCCATCCCCATTTGGGGTAAAGGCATTGGGCATAAAATGAGTGATTTTTGGAATCACATCTACAATTTGTACCGTAGTATCCTGGCAGCCATATGGGTGAGTTACGATCAATTGAACTTCGTGTTTGCCCGTATCGGGGAAAGTATAGCTTGGGTTTGGACCTATTGTTTCCCAAAAATCACCAAATTCCCATTCCCAATCCACCGCTCTGCGCGATCGATCTTCAAATTGAACGGTAGGTTCAAAATTACTAATATCAAACATGGGCGTCCAAATAAAATCAGCAACTGGAAAAGAATCAATATCAATCCAATTGGGAAAGGTCTCTGAAATATAACAGTTGAAAGGAGAAGTAATTTCTACAAAAATTGAAAACAGTCCAGGATCATTAAAAGTATGAATCGGACTGATGACCGAATCCGGTTGGCCATCGCCAAAATCCCAATTGATATCATAGGTATCATCTATCGGAAAAGAAAGATTGGTAAAAGAAATTTCCTCCCCTGGGCAGCCGACAAAACGACTAGGTTCAAAAATAATTACGGGTGGTGCGGGAAACCAACCAAATGCCCGACTGGTGCTTTCCGTACAGCCAATAGAATCACTCATCGTAAGACTGATGGTATAAGTTCCAGGATCGATATACTCGTGGACGGGGTTGATTAGATCAGATGTTTCTCCATCGCCAAAATTCCATTGCCATTCGGCAATTTCTAATCCAGGGGCTTGAGCTGTGGCATCATAAAAATTTACAGGACTGACCACGCAAGTATCGTAGACTGATATAAAATCTGGTTCAAATTCTGGTGTAATGTTTACTTTTATCTGAGCGGTATCGGTACAAATTGATCCTGGATTTAAGATCATTAAACCATCGTATTTTCCAGCTCCGGGAAAAGCCATAGTCACATCTCTCGTATTAAAAGATAATGGAACTGTTTGGCCAGGTATATCAAACAACCAGAGGTATTCCTGAATAAAAGCCTCATCGGTACTTTCGTTGATAAAAGTAATCAGTGTGTCTCCGCATACATTGTATTCGATCAACTCCCCGGCATCTACCCCATCCAAATCTGCATTGACTTGTGGCTCGCAAAAAGTGATATTAAATTGGAAGTCTCTTTGTATTTGACTAAGCAACTGCCCGTTTCGATATTCTGAGACACAGATACCTACTACATATTGTCCTTGGTTTACAGGAGTTCCAGTAATCAGTCCTGTACTCGTATTAATAGTAACAAGAGGGTCACCACCGATCGGTTTTATTTCGGTAAAGTCTGGCACGCGAAAAATAACTGGAAAGTAGGGTGGCGGGGCAGCTGGATTAGGTACGGGTTGTCCTTGACTTCCTCCAAGCAAAGGGCTACAAAATTCATAAACCAAATCATCACCATCTGGATCGACTGCACTGTGATCAAAATTCAAAGGTTGGTTTACACAAATGATCGGAGGGGGAAAATCATTAAAGACTGGAGAATTATTACAAAGGGTTTGTGCTAAAGGTTTGATTTCTACTCCATAAGTAGAACCAGAGCCTCCAGGGTTTTCAATATTATTGATGGTCGTATTTCGGCAACAACGTTGATAGACTACGTAATAAGGTTCGGTAGAAAGTGGAAGCGGTATTGACCATCGATAAACACCTTCTTCTATACAAACATTGGGAGGAATTTCGACACAAGGATTGTTGTCTTCTGGATTTAGAGAGGTAACCACAAGGTTGGAGACCTGTCGAGTTATAAATGGATTGGGATCATCTCCTAAATAAACAGCAATTCTGGCATTATTATCAAAACCCGCTCCTCCTCCTTGGCAATCCCGATAGACCTTCATCACAAAAGAATACTCTCCATTAGCATTACAGGTATAGGTCATCTCCCCACCAACGATATGCAGAGCCTGAAGCTGGACGGAAAGCGCTATTAAAAAGCAAAGAGAAATACCGAATCGAAACATAGCGTTCTTAGTTAATTTGTAGAGATCCTTGGCAACAAATTTAGCCGATTAACACCTAAAACAAGAAAAAAGCTCTGTCTCCTTATTATCAAACAGGCATTTTAATTTCATTGAAAATTTAACAGGGAAGGGTGATTAAGTGACGTAAAATACAATTTTTCTATGGAACTTGTTTGAAAAAAAGGAGTCTTCTTTGTCCTACTTCCTAAAATGTTAGGACAAAGTCATTTGCCAAGAAGCAGAATCTTATCAGTAAATTTTTTGTTGGAAAAGTCTGGTTTTATAAGAGGGATTAGCGAATCAAGGTTGCAAAACCTTGGAGATGATGCATTTTGCCACGTGGTTCTTGATAGTTCACAATAAAAGGATAAACCCCATTAGGTGCTCTTTTACCGGTATTATGTTTCAAGCCATTCCATCCTTCTTCTGGATGATCCGTTTCAAAAATCATTTCTCCCCAGCGATTAAAGATCATCATATGAAAGTTTTTTAAACCTTCAAAACGACCGACTCCAATAAATTCTTCATTTTTTCCATCGCCATTAGGAGTAAAGGCATTAGGCAAAAAATAAGTAATCAGTGGAATAACATCTATGTACAACTCCGCAGTATCTCGACAGGTAAATTCATTTTCTACGACTAAGGCTACCTTTTGCAAACCGGTATCTCTAAAAACAAAAGAAGCTTCCTTGCCATAGATAAAATCTTGATCATTGATATACCATTCCCAAAATTCACCGCCAAAGGATTCCTCTTGGAAAGTAACTTCCGGAGCAAAATTAGTTAAGCGCTCTGGCATATAACTAAAGTCAGCAATGGGATTGGGATATACGGTAATCCAATTGTCCCACGACTCTTCGATATAACAACCCAAAGGAGAGGTGACTCTTATACTCAATGAATATTGGCCAATGTCATAGTAGGTATGACTCGGGCTAATTTCTTCACTCGATTCACCATCGCCAAGATTCCATTCAACGGTATAAGTACTATCGATTGGAAAAGAAAGGTTTTCAAAAAAGACGTCAAGCGGCGTACAGCCTGAGAAAGAACTAGGTTCAATAATTATTACTGCAGGTGCCGGAAACCAATTGACAAATTGGTCGATTTCGTCCTCGCAACCATTCTCATCTATAATTTCCATCTTCACTTTATTCAATCCAGGACGATCAAACAAATGCACTGGATTCGGCTCTTCACTGATTTGGCCACTGCCAAAATAATACTTTAGCAAATCTAAGTTTCCACCAGGAGAAAGACTGAGGTCAACAAAAGAAACTTCCCCTGCTACACAGGTGTCATAACTAAAGGAAAAATCAGCAGTTGGCTGTGGAAAAAGACGGATATCAATCAAGCCCGTATCCCGACAAAGTGAATTATTCGGATTTAGAATCAAGCGACCTTCATAAATCCCATAGTCTGGAAAAGTATGGGTTACACTTTCGTTAGAATAAGTTACCACCGTGCCATCTATAAAAAACTCCCATTTGTATTCATCAATGAATTCTTTTATCGTACTGGTATTGATAAACTCGATGGTTTTTTCGCCACAGGCATTGGCCAGATAAAAATCCTCCTCAAATGTAATGTACTCTCCTTCCATCCCGGTACTGACCCGATCTTCACAATAGGTTATATTGAATTGAAAATCACGTCGAACCACGCTCATCAAAATACCATTCCGATATTCAGAAACACAAAGTCCAACTGCAAATTGTCCTTGTTGATCTGGGGTACCAAAAAGTTGACCAGTACTGGTATTGATCCCAACTACAGGATCTCCTGGGATTGGTTCTAATTCAGAATAATCGGGTAAAATAAAAGGGACTTTTTTGTAAGGCGGAGGACAAGCGGGATCTGGTCGGAAGCCGTCACAGCCTTCCGGGTCTCCTGGTTCCCAAGCACCTTTGATTCCTGCGCCAAGGAATGGAGCGCATAAAGAATATACTAAAACATCACCATCCGGATCGGTAGCCGAATGATCGACTTCGATTGGCTTATTGACACAAATAACTGGAGGTGGATATTCATTATAAACAGGGCTGGAATTGCAAACTAATTGTGCTGCTGGCAATAACTCTATGGTAAAAGTTGCTCCAAGGCGATCGGGTTCGTCGATGTTACTAATGGAAGCATTTCGGCAGCACCTTTGGTAGGTAACGTGATAGCTTTCACTGGAGATGGGCAAATTGATTTCGAAAGTATAAGTGCCTTCTTCCACACAAATATCTGGTGGTAAAATAATACAGGGATTATCGATGAGTGGTACTTCTTGAGGAAGTCCATCTAAAGGAACTTGTCGATTTGAGATGGTAACATAAGGACCGACATTACCTCTAAAAATAGTAATGGGTGCAGGGTTGGCGAAGAAATCATTGCTCTGACTATTGCAATTTCGGTACATATTGAGCGTAAATCGATAATTTTCTGAGCCCAAACATTCATAAGAAAGATAACCACCAACAATATGAGTCGCATCCACTATTACAGGTATACACAACAAAAAGAAAGTTATAAGTTGGTAGAGTGGTTTCATTTATTGGTTTAAAAGACGGAAAAAATAGATTCAGTAATTTTGATTTTGCTAAATTTTCTAAGTGATTGACGGTTAAGGAGAGAACGTGAAAATTTACCGACATCCTAAAAAAATACTGAATTTATTTACTCTGTGAACCTCCTTGCAGTTGGTTAATTTTTGAACCTCCTTACAGTTGGTTTATTTCATGAACCTCCTTACAGTCGGTTTATTTTATGAACCTCCTTACAGTCGGTTTCCGTCAAATCAATATAAATCCATCATCGAATTAAGGTTGCAAATCCATCGAGTTCAACTATTTCGTTTCGAGCACCAGTCAATTTTACTTTATACACATAAACGCCTCCGGGACTTCGTTTTCCCGTATTATATTTTTGGCCATTCCATCCTTGTTGCGGATCATTGGTTTCGAAGATCAATTCTCCCCAACGATTAAAAATCATCATTTCGAAAGACTTGATATTTTCAAAGACACCAACCCCAACAAAAAATTCATTCAGTCCATCTCCATTGGGAGTAAATGCATTGGGAAGGAAATATCGAAACTCTGGCACTACGTCGATATATTTAATCAGCGTATCTCTACAGCCATCTGGGTGTTCTACAATTTGCGTGACCTTTTGTAAGCCTGTATCTGGAAATACATAAACAGGATCAGCGACATAAGCAAAACCATCTTCGCCAAACTCCCAGGTCCAGAATTCAGAATTCACCGATTCATCAGTAAAGAAAACCTCTGAATTGAAATTATTGAGACTCTCGGGGCTAAAGGAAAAACCTGCCTCCGGCGTCACCCGAATTCGAATTAGTTTAGTCCATCGACCAAAAGTCGTACAGCCTATCGGCGAAACAATGTCTACAGAAATATCATAAACCCCAGGCTCGTCATACACATGGACCGGACTAACATCCCGACTGGTAGAACCATCGCCTAGCGTCCATAAAATATCATAAGTGGAGTCGATTGGAAAAGAGAGATTATTGATATCTACTTCTTGCGGGGCACAGCCCAAAATTTCGGAAGGATCAACAATCAAAGTAGCAGGCACTGGATAGTAATTGATGATTTTAGAAAAGCTATCCACACAACCATTATTGTCGGTAATGACAAGAGAGACCAAATGGTCGCCAGGATCTCTGTAAACATAAGAAGGATTTTGCTCGTCAGAAACACCTCCCTCTCCAAAGCTCCAAGACCAACTCACAAGACTATCCGCATTTGTAAAAGAAAGATCTGTATAATCTACTTCCCCTGCGATACAAGTATCATAGGCCAGTGTATAATCTGCTTCCAAGCCAGGATAGACCGTCACAATTATATCAGCGGTATCTCCACAAACTTCACCAGGATTGAGAAAAAGTTTTCCAGGATAAGAACCATCGCCATTTGGAAAAGTAATCGTTGGGCTCCATTCTGTAAAAGGGACGAAGACTCCATTATTTAGCACATCAAACTCCCATCTAAAGGTTTCAATATTGTCTACTTCAATACTATTGTTTTCTAAAAATACGCTGTTATCACCACAAGAGATAACAAAGAAAGTATCTTGGGTAAGAATGCTATTTTCAACGATTGGCAATACCCTCGGTTGACAATCGGTAACATTGAATTGAAAATCTCTTCTCACTTCACTCATCAATACTCCGTTCCGATATTCTTTCACACAAACGCCAACGACATATTGCCCGATAAACTCCGGTATCCCGGAAATAAAACCAGTATTGGGATCAATCGTTACGACCGGATTACCGGCCAAGGGTTCTTGTGCACTATAGTCTGGTTGCGCAAAAATGACAGGATCAAAAGGTGGTGGACACCCCGGATTAGGGGAAACACCATCACAGCTATTGGCAGAAGATCCTGGAGGGCCATCTGCTGATCCGCCAAGTCCTCCTCCTAAGGTAGGACTACAAAATCCATACACTAGATCATCGCCATCTGGATCGGTAGCAGAATGATCGAAATCAATAGATTGTCCCGCACAAATAAGGATGGGTGGAAAATCATTAAAGACCGGACTATTATTGCAGACCGCTTGTGCTTCAGGAGTTACTATAACATAATAAGTTGCTCCAGAAGAACGAGGATCGACGATGTTTGTAATCGTATTATTTCTGCAACAACGTTGGTAGACCACATAGTAGCTACTCGTCGAAGCTGGTAAATTAAGGCTCCAGGTGTAGACGCCCTCTTCTACACAAATGTTGGCTGGTACATCCATACAAGGCATTTCTTCTGCTGGAATCCTGAAAGCAGGTCTCGCCAAGTTCACATCTAAAGGAGTTCCAATAGCTGTATAAGTCGGACCATCCTCCCGGTAAACGGTGATGATCGCTGGAGAGTCGAAAGGGGCACCAGATCCAGCACAATCGCGATAGACCTTCATCGTAAACTGATAATTATTCGAGCCCTGACATTCGTAAACGATATCTCCTCCAATAATATGTTTGGCTTCCACCTTAATAGTAAACATTAAGAGGATGCAACAAAAGCTAATAAATGGAATTAGTTTTTTCAAAAAATAAGTATTTGTATGTTTCGGGCAATGTAAAATTCTTAACTCCAAGATGAATAGGTCAAAAAATGGAGTCTTTTAAGTTTCAGTAAGATAGAAGATACTAAATAAAATGGCTGAATGCCTATTTAGACATTGGAGATCGTTCTCATCAAGAGCTTTAAAATAAAAAGTTGTCAGCAGCTTTGCACTTATATCAATAAAACTAACAGTTATTTAACAGAATTGAAAATTTCCAGATTGTATTTTCGTTAAGGTATTATTCTA
>CALLVY010000304.1 GCA_938015925.1 uncultured Saprospiraceae bacterium | reverse complement strand
TGTTTTGAGCTATGATTTTTTGATATAATCGAGGAATGCACGGAGTTTGATAGCCTTAGCTATCATAACGAGTACATGACGAAGAGTATAACAAAAAGGCATGTTCAAAATGTTTAGAAATTTATGTTACACGGTATTTAGTACATTACGAAAAAATAACCCCAATAATAAAATGTCAGGAAGACCACACCTTTCTACTCAGGAGCAAGAAACTCCTAGAGAACAATTCTTAAAAGCTGCGGAGAGCATTTCTCCCAAGTACCAAGATCGACTATCGGCTAAAACCTTAGAGAAAATAAAAGGGGATAACCTGTTTTTCGATATTCATGCCCATTGTTTTACTTTTCAAAATGTACCTAAGAACTTTACGCGACTCCAATTAATCAAAGTCCCTCATGGTTTTTTTAAGTCATGGATTTACAAATTCTTAGGTCGATTTATTAAGGAACCGGATAGTGGAATATTTGCTTTTTTTAGTGTAGGAGCGTATTATAACTCGACCTTAATTACAAAAAAGCTTTTAAATAATTATTCGAAATTCTTTAAAGAAAAGAAGGAGGAGAAACATTTTGTTATTGGTATGTTGTCGATGAATATGGAATATGCTATCTCTCAAGAGATACCTGAAAACCATGAACGCCAAATGCAGGATTTAATAAAAACTTGTCAGTATTTTGATCGTGAAAAAAAATTAAAATATACGGCCTCTATTCTTCCTTTTGTCGGACTTGATCCGAACAATAAAGAAACGTACCAATTATTTCTAAACGCCTTTGCAAACAATCATTATTTACATCCTGTATTTGGAATCAAAATATATCCAACACTTGGTTTTCTCCCCAGTCATCCTACTTTAATGGATGTCTTTGAAATTGCTGAACAAAAGCAAATACCCATCACGACTCATTGCGGAGGTGCAGCGACTAAGACGGATTCTCATAAAGTTGATATCAAAGCGATCCAAATAAATAAGGAAGGAGCATTAGAATTAAAAGAAGAAACCTTTGAAGGCTCAGCCAAGGATGACTATGTTGCGTTTTTCAATGGACCTGACCGATGGAAGCCTGTACTTAAAAAGTATCCAAAATTACAATTAAATATAGCTCATTTTGGAAGCTCTGATCAATGGGAAAATTATTTTGAAAATAAAAAGAATCCCCAGAACCATGTTTTCCAAACCCTGAAATTAGTTGAGACTAATGAAAATGTATTTGCAGATATTTCCTATACTTTTTTTGATAGAATCGCTCTCACAGAAATCAGAGATTTGATGATTGCAAATCCCATTTTCCAAAAAAGATTCCTCTTTGGTTCTGATTTCTATATGGTGCTTAGTGAAAATGATATTCATGATATTATGACTCAGTTTTATCAGGTGTTTGAAAATCATGAAAATTTGGTTCGAGCCTTAACCATAGAAAATCCAAAACAATTCTTGTTTCCAAGTGGTATTTAACGAAGATGTTTTTGAGAATGGTAATTAATTTCTCCTACGCTAAATATTTACCTGAAATACGTTTTAACCGAGTGCTACATTTTTTTAGGAGTATGTTTTTAGCAAACAACAATAGCAATGTGGTGGAATAATATTCTTTATGTTTGATGATCCTGCTAGATTTTGCATGACCGATTAACCAGTTGAAATGAATTAGATAGGAAGTGATGGTCAAATGATTTAGTTCGAAGTATCTTCCATTTGGAAACAAGGAAAGAGGAAGTAATTTATACGATAATTTTCCTTTGTGTTTGTTTACATAAATTTGATCTCCCCAACCTTCTACTAGATCTGATTTTTCTTTGACATATTTTGGATTAAAAAAATTCAATGTTTTTTTACTTGACCTGATGAACATAAACCCACTGCACAAATTTTCATCAGATTCATCATCCAGCGAATCGTTTTGAATCAATAGATCATGACCTCCTATGCTGAAAATACAATAGGCTATAAAATTTTTATTTTTAAACACGACATCTCCATCTGTAAAACAGACGAATTTGTTGTTCTTCAAGTTTTTAAACAACTTCATAATTTCAAATTTATAGAAAGTAATCTTAGTCCAGTTTGCACGAGAACGATACTCCCAATTAAATAAAAAAAAAACGACCATGCTTTTGTCTCCTAAAGGAATGGTAAATCTAACAATGAAATGTCAGCACAAAAATTAGAACTCCAACTTTGAGGTCGCGGAGTGGCATCGGTAAGGATTAGTTTATTGCGCTAGTTTAGCTTCCCGCAAGTGGCCTATTGGCACTTTGATGCAAGAGAGGATGAGGTGTTTATGAAAAAAATTTGGTAAGAACTTACATTATTCCTATATTAGGGTAGCTCAGATATATCTAAGATCCGCGTTATTGTTCTCAACACATTTTTTAGAGTGAAGTTTCAACTTATTGGCAAAGTAATCCTGTTTGTCAAAGTTTAATGGTACACTAAATTTAATTCTCTTTCTTAAACAAAATACTACTGCTTACTTTAGGTTTTTGCCTAATTGTTGAGCTAGAGAGGCTATGGATAAAGTAGGTGTTTGACCGATCTTTTGAACACCTGCTTATGTAGTGCACGGAATTAAATATTACATTATTTTGAGCGACTTATAAATTTATACTTTCCCATTTTCCTTCAGCAATAGCTGCATCCCATCCGCTTTGCGGTTTAGGATTTAGCACTCCTTTGTTCTTCGAAAAATGGCTCGTCTAAATCCAAAATTCAGCTCAAACCGACAACGGAGGTTCATGAAGTGCGAACTCACCTAATGGATACCCCATTCCAGGAATTACTTATGTCATTTCTATAATTTTATTTTTAAATCTAAAATTCTATCTATTATGAAAAACCTTTTCAAAAACCTATTCGCCTTTTTGTTCATTCTGGTTCTGGTTGCGTCTTGTAGCAAAAATCAATCGGAATTGGACAGTCTTGTTCAAAGAGAGTATTCAGAATTGGACAATTTGTTTTTGTCTTACCATGTAGTTAAGGTCGATAAGGACAAGTTATTGGATCATTCAAAAAAAATGCACGATCAAAAATTTGAATTGAATCTGGAGCTTAAAGAAAAACCAAACTGGGTATTTAATGTCGAATTTTACAACTTCTATAAAGACGATTACAAAGCCTTTGAAACAGATGCCGAAGGTAACTGGGTGGAAGTGATCCGTAACGACAGAAGCGATTCTTATCACGGGCTGAGTAAGGATAAAGAAAGCCGCGCTATGTTTATCATGGAAGATGAAATCTTTACCGGGAATATTTACGAAGGAGAGCAAGAGTATTTCATTGAGCCGCTTAGCCGTTTTGTAAAAGACGCTTCTCCAGATCTATATGTATACTATACTCCGGAGGCGGATATTGCCGCTAA
>CALLVY010000303.1 GCA_938015925.1 uncultured Saprospiraceae bacterium | reverse complement strand
ATTCCTTAGCGTTAAACATCTCCTAAGGTCAGGAGGGCCTCTTGATTCATATGCTTTATGTTTTTAAATTAAATCAAAAATGTAAACCATATGAATCGTAAATATCTTTGCCTAATTCCCCTTTTCCTTCTTTTTATTTTGAGTGCCTGCGAAATAGACGAGTGTGCAGAAAAATATGATCGGTATGAAAATCCGGTTGTCATTAGTGAAATCATTGATGGCTGGATAATAGAAGATGAGTCTGAAAAAGCAATCACTTTCACTAAGGATTCTACCGAATCTTTAGTCCTGACTCTTAGCATAGATCGGACTCCCGGTATTCCTCATGACTGTGGGCATATAAGAATTAATCAAAATAAATTCATCTATGCATTGGGAGATGCTTACTATATCATCGCAACGGAACGTAGTGGCTCCTTTAGTGTAAAAACAAAAGAGATGCTCGATGATTCTAATCCAAAAATCTTCGGTAATATCAACTCTGCAGAAAGAGCTTTTTTACGATTATCGTATCTAAGTGAAGTTTCCCTAAACGGGAAAGAATATACCGATGTATTATATTTGAAAGCCAAGTTGAATGAAGACCTCTTATTAGATCAGGTGTATTTCCAAAGAGGGAAAGGCTTAATTTCTTTTGAGTATGAAGGGAGTGTTTGGATTCGGGAATAGTTAAGCTGCCCGTCCGCAATGCGCTTCCCTCATTTCAAGCGCTGTCGCACTTGCCCCTACGGGATCATTCGGTCAACCTACGGGATCATTCGGTCATAACCAATATGAAAAAGGGCATCGCCCTGACTCACCACTGGCGCATTATTATGTCCAATCAGATACCCCTCTTTATTCGACAATACCTTGACACTAAATTCGCCATAGGGATCTTGAATTCTTCCAAGCGGTTCGCCTACGCTCACCTTAGCGCCAGATTGCTGCGACCAACGAAACAGGCCAGACCGGGAAGCCCGTACCCAAGTCGTTTTATTAAACACAAAAGGCTTCGCCATTGCTTCGGGTTCTCCACTAATCATTTTTTCCATTTGCATCAAACGCACTATACCTTTCAAACCTCTTTCGATAGAAAACCCATCCAAACGCAAGGACTCTCCTCCTTCAAAAACCAAAACCGGGATATTCATTCCATGTGCTACTTTACGCAATGTTTTTGCAATATTCGCTTTACGAATTAAATAAGGCGCACCAAAGGCCAAGGCCAATTCTTCTGCACGATCATCTCCGATAGTATAGCGAATCTGTGGATAATTATATCGAGAATTCCCGCCAGTATGAAAATCAACCGCAAAGTCTACAAAAGGCAATATCTTTTTTGTCAAAGTACCTGCGACTCGCGAAGCGAGAGAGCCTGACATACTCCCAGGAAAACTTCGATTCACATCTTTCCCATCAGGAGCATCCCGTGAGAAATTGATAAATCCATAAATATTGAGTAGCGGAATGGCAATCACCGTTCCTGCTTCCAAGTTCTTGTAAAATTTTCTAGCAACAGATTCTCGAACAATTTCTACTCCATTGATTTCATCGCCATGCACCCCTCCCATGACCAACATCGTCGGCCCTGGTTTTTTACTTCGAAATACATGTACCCGCAAACTGATCACCGTACCTGATGGCAGCCGAGCAACATTGAGTTTTATTGTTTTTTCTTCTCCAGCGCCAATCTCTATTCCGTTGATTTTAATTTCTTTCATAAGTTTTTTTTTGGGAAATGTTTATTTAGCCTCCATTTCTTTTGCTCCATCGACTTCCCGTTCTACCAATTCAATAATTTGTCCAGCCACATCAATTCCTGTAGTCGTACTAATCCCTTCCAGGCCAGGAGAAGGATTGACCTCTAAAACCAAAGGCCCTCTGTTGGACTGTAACATGTCTACTCCTGCTACATGTAAGCCAAGCATTTTCACTGCTTTTAATGCCGTTCTTTCTTCTTCGCTAGTTAGTTTAATGTGAATGGCCGTCGCACCTCTATGGAGATTGGATCGAAATTCTCCTGGTCGCGCTTTGCGCTTCATAGCGGCTACTACTTTTCCATCCACCACCAAAGCTCGTACATCTGCTCCATTGGATTCAGCAATGAATTCCTGGACGATTACCCGTTCTCGAACGCGATTGAAAGATTCAATTACTGAGGAAGCCGTCCTATCATTTTCGGCTAAGATCACTCCTAGTCCGTGGGTTCCTTTTAGCAATTTGATAATCAAAGGTGTTCCTCCCACGGCATCAATCAAATGCTGGGTATCTTCTGCATAATTGGTAAAAACTGTTTTGGGCAAACCAATATCTGCCATCGACAATAATTGCAAACAACGTAATTTATCTCTTGACTGCAAAAGTCCCTGAGAGGTAAGCGTTGAAAATATTTTCATCATTTCAAACTGCCGAATAATCGCTGCTCCCTGAAAGGTAACCGAGGCACCAATTCTTGGGATAATCGCATCAATTTCTGAAAGCAATTGTTCTCCGTAGTAAACCTCCGGTTTCCCTTTTTCGATAATGATACTACATAAAAGATGGTCGATTACCCGTACTTGATGTCCGCGCTTTTGTGCTGCTACCGCCAATGCTTGAGTAGAGTACAAAGTTGGCCCACGAGAAAGTATAGCAATGTTCATTCCCTTGATTTTAGGTCTTCAATAATTGATTTCTTAAAAAGTAATGATTTAGCTTTGGAATCCAAGTAAGAAGGTGAAAAAATCCTTCCCCTAAGAATAAGACGAATTTCGGATATTAAAAAGTAACACCCAACTAATACTAATTAGAAAAATAAGATTTTAGTCTTTTCTTCTTATTGCTCTATATCACCAATCATTTTTGGTTATATTGCTAGCCACTAAAGTAAGTAAAATGAGCAATCCTCCGCAAACTACTGATTTTCAATTAAATGACAAACGCATCATTCATGGTTGGGCGATGTTTGATTGGGCCAATTCCTCCTATGCCTTGGTGATTGCGGTAGCTATATTTCCCCTTTATTTTAATGGTCAAATTGATCCGGAGTTTACTTTCCTGGGAATGGAAATGACCAATACGGCCTTGTTTGCTTATGCCCTGGCTTTTGCTTATCTACTCATTTCGGCGGCCTTACCTCTATTGACCGGCATGGCCGATTATGGTGGTCGAAAGATGTTTTTTATGAAAATATTTACGACACTCGGGGCTCTTTCCTGTATTTCGCTTTTTTTCTTTGAAGGCCATAATATGTTGTGGCTCGGATTACTGGGTTTTATATTGGCGGTGATTGGTTTTGCGGGAGGGCAGGTTTTTTACAATTCCTATTTACCGGTAATTGTTACGGAAGATAAATTTGATAGTGTCAGTGCCAGAGGTTTTGCTTATGGCTATATCGGTAGTGTGATTTTGTTGCTCGTCAATATTGCGATGTTGCAAAAACCAGAATGGTTTGGATTGGGAGATGCGACCTATGCGGCCAAAGTATCTTTTGTAATGGTTGGCTTATGGTGGATCGGGTTTGCGCAAATTAGTTTTCGGCTTTTACCAAAAGATAAACGGATAAAGACTTCGGAAAATCTGGTAAAAAAAGGATATCAGGAAATTGCCAAAGTCGCGAAAGCCGTCCGAACTCAACCGATGATTCTCCGTTTTCTGAGCGCTTTCTTTTTTTATAGTGCAGGAGCACAAACAGTCATTTACATGGCTTCTACTTTTGCTACTGATGAACTCAAATTTGAATCCGGCGAACTCATCGTCATTATTCTATTGTTGCAATTGGTAGCGATTATTGGGGCCTGGTTGTTTTCTCGACTTTCTAAATGGAAGGGAAACAAATTTGCATTGGTCGTTATTTTATTGATGTGGACGAGCATCTGTTTTGTTGCTTTTTTCGTGTATAAAAAATCAGAATTTTACTTCGTCGCAGCAGTCGTTGGATTTGTCATGGGCGGGGTACAATCCCTTTCTCGATCTACTTATTCCAAACTGATTCCACCTAAGACTAAGGATACCGCTTCTTACTTTAGCTTTTTTGATGTATTGGAAAAAGTAGCGATTGTGGTGGGTACCTTTAGCTTCGGGTTTATCGAACAAGTCACCGG
>CALLVY010000302.1 GCA_938015925.1 uncultured Saprospiraceae bacterium | reverse complement strand
TTTTACCGAACCAACTCTTTTAAATGATTTTTCGTATTCATAATTAAAGGAAGATTGTTAATGATATAGAACATCAAAGCGATTCGTTAATCCTTTAATTATAAAAAAAAAATATAAAAAGAGTCTATGAAAAATCTAATGTTTTTGCTCGTTTTGTCTGGTCTGTTTCTTTCTTCTTGCGATAAGAATGAGGATCTGAAATTATTTTGTCCCGATGTCACTAGAATATGTGATGCAATACCCATTGATGATAAGGCAATAGATAAGGTAACGGTGGAAACAATAATCAACAAATTGACAAGCGACCTAACGCCTGTCCCAACCAATACAGATCCTCTTGGCCAAGAAGCTCCTATGAATACATTGATCGATCGTTTAAATAGTTGTGACTGTATGGATGCTAGCCTTCTTTGTTATGGCTGTTTGGAGTCATTTCCGGTACAAGGCAGTATTGAAATTGTAGTAAAAAAAGAGAACCAAGAGATCACCAGGTATATTCGGGTTGTCGCTCCAGAAACAGAAATAGAAACCCTAAAGTTTCGTGCGATAAATTAATAGACACGAGATAAGGTTTGGTCGTTAAGTAATTCTGGAGATTACTGGAACGCCAGGTTTCCAAAAAAAAGAGGCTTTTTTCTTAGAAAAAGCCTCTTTTTTTATACGATCTAGAAAGCCATAAAATAAGCTTCTGCTTTTCTCGTTCTAACCTGTATATCTAAATGTACATTTAGCGCAAAACCGAAAATCACCGAATGGCTCTTAGACTTACTATTCTCTTTAATTTTCTTTTGCTTGGTATTTCTCTTTCCGCTCAATCTAAGACTCAGATTGTAGAGGCTTTTGGCATTGATATACTTCCCGCTTTTATTGCACTCGGTGGCGGCACTAATTCTTATGATGAAGTAGAATTGATCTATAGAATGAATAATGATAAACTTCGTCAATTGCGCTTAAAACTCAATATTAATAATCGGGCAATTATCAACGAAGAAAGTGTTTTTTCTTCAGAATCAGATCCCCTTCCTTGCGGAGAAGTCATTCCCAAAATGCTCAATACTTATACCCCCACTCAGAATATTCAAGTCGCTGCGGGTTTGGCCAAATATATTCCTTCTTCTAAATTTCCGCTGTACTATGGTTTGGACATCAATATGGGGGTCAATCGAGGAATGGTCGAATCTATTCGACAGACCTGCGGAGCCAATGATACTTTATTGGTAAATTCAGTCAGAGAGCTAAATGCTTATTCTTACCTGATTGGTCTTACGCCAGTTCTGGGAACGGAATTGAGCCTCAATCGCCTGACCTTAATTATTGAATTTGGCTTTGCCGCTAATTACAATTTTGGAAAGCATCCCTACCTCGATGAAGAGTTGAATGAAAGAGAAATTGGTATCTCTCGATTCGATTTTATTCTCAATCGCTTTTTAAACGATTTTGCCATCTTGTATCGGTTTTAATATTTCTCCGTCAATTTACTTTCCCTTTCTCTTAAATCTCTTATCTTCAAAGCATATTCTAAATTGATTCTTCCCCAAAAGTCTAATTAATTTCGATTTTTTTCTTTGTAGCTCGCGCAAAACCACGACCTTAATTTATGACCATTATCCAAATCACAGACTTGCACATAGACGAGGAGTTTGAATTTCCTTTCGATATTGACGTTCGGAAAAACTTCCTCACCATCCTGGATACCTTGAAAAATATCAAAATGGATCACTTGGTGCTGACAGGTGATTTGTGTTATCGAGATGGAGATGTAGCGATTTATCAATGGGTAAAAGAACAGCTAGACGCGACGGGTTTTTCTTATGATATTATTGCTGGAAATCACGACGACTCTGTGATGATGGCGGAAACTTTTGGCCTTGGGCATTTGCTTCAGCAAAAGGAATTGTATTATACCAAGATGCTCGGTAGTCGGTTTGGGATATTTTTGGATTCTTCTAGAGGAACCCATTCGGAAGAACAACTTCGTTGGCTACGTCGTCAATTGAAAAATGCAGATGGAGAGGTGATTGTCTTTATGCACCATCCACCGATCAAAGTTGGTATTCCTTACATGGACGATAATCATGCCCTGCAAGACATGGAACAAGTGATGGAAATCTTTAATCAATACGAAGGAAAGATTTTTATTTTCACAGGACATTATCATGTGGAAAGAATGATCGCTCAAGGAAATATACTGCTACAAATTACGCCTTCTTGTTTTTTTCAAATTGATGGAAATGTCGATGAATTTAAAGTGGACCATCACCGGATCGCTTACCGAATAATTGAAACCAATCGGAAAGGGGTGAATACGGCATTGCATTATTTGGAAGGGTTTAAGAAAGTGTAAAGCAGAAGCCTTTTAAATAGCTTCTATAGTAGAAAATGAAACTAAACCTATTTTTACTCTTATTATTCTTGGGAACCATAAGACTTGACGCTCAGGTGGATACTATTTGTAGGTTGGGGCAGTTGGAAAAAAATTACACTCCAGTAGAAATAGAATCTTTAATCAAAAAACGTCAGGAAAGGATGAATACATCTGCGATCAATTATATCGTAGGATTTAAGGTTAGTCATGAAGAATTTAAAAATGATACACTTTTTCGGTTTGGGATGATCAATGTAATGAATCAAGAGATCGTAAGTGAAGAGGGGAAAATAAATGGTCGACTGAATAAAAAGGTTCCTGAATTTGAATTTGAAGATCTAGCAGGAGCAATGGTGAAATCGGCAGACTTAGAAGGGAAAGTAGTATTGATAAATTTTTGGTTTACTCGCTGCGCGCCATGTATTGCCGAAATGCCTTATTTAAATCAAATTCAAAAAGACTTTGTAGGAAAAGAAGTGGTATTCTTATCTATGGCTCCTGAAAAAAAAGAAGAGGTCTTCCCGTTTTTAAACAAGCATGAATTTTTATTTCGGCACCTACCAGATGCTGATGTCTTTTTGAAAAAATTTGGTGTAGGATTTCCAAAAAACATTTTGCTGGACCGAACCGGACAAATTAAATACATAGGACATGGATTGGTAGGAGAGCCGAATGGTGAAAGTGAGGAAGTAGCGGAAAGTTTCCATCAAAAAGCAAGCAATGCCCTGAAAGAGCAAATTCAAAAATTGCTTCAAGAATAAAAAACCGATAAGCTTAGCCTATAGTTATTTAATCGTCCGATTTTTTAAGCTCCAAAAACTCCCATTCCATTCGATCACAATTGAACCTAAAGCTCAAAGACAAACCTCCCTGGCTTTTATAACTCACTTTGTCCCCATCTATAGCCGCATTGAATTTGGCAATTTTAACCCAAAGTACTGGCCCGAGAATCTTCACCGGAATAATGCGCGTAAAATTTAAATCCTTTTTACTCTTTTTCAATAGCTTCGTAATGATGCCATCGTTGATGTACTTAAAAGTAAAATGCCCTTTTTTCTTGGGTAGCTTTTGCGAAATAGAAGGATCAGCCTGAATGTATAAGGTAGATGAATTCTTTTTGTTGATCTTCAATGTTTCGATATACTTCGTCATCGCCAGGAAATAGAAATTCGTGGAATCACCGGCAGAAGTATTGAGACCATTAGGCGCTTGTGCGAAGCTACTAGGAAGAGAGAACATAAAAAAGAAGGAAAGCGTCAGGCCATAGCGAATAAAATTTTTCATAGCGAATTACTTGAGTGACAGAAATAATGGTTTTATTTCCGTGAAATGACTAGGAGTGACAGGATCTTTAAAATAGAACGGGTTGTGAATTCTCAAGTTAGAATAAATAAAAGTAAAAACAAAATAGAGCCTTGTAGAAATTGAGCGATTGGTAAACCCTTTTCCATTTCTAATCCCTCCATTTTTTTAGCACTACGAAATATCAAGGAAACATCCTATTTTGTGGCCAATACAAATCATTATGACCAAAGAAACAGATCGGATTACAGAATACTGCGAAAATCACAGCAGCCCTCAGCCTCCTCTGCTATACGAATTGGAAAGAGAAACCTATCTCAAAACACTTGCGCCTCAAATGATTTCTGGTCATTTGCAAGGGCGTTTATTGGGATTGTTGAGTAGCCTATTGCAGCCTAAGGTAATCTTAGAGATTGGCAGCTTTACGGGTTATGCAACACTTTGTTTGGCCGAAGGATTGCCGGAAGATGGCCGCTTACATACGATTGAAGCCAATGAAGAAATGGGGCCAATGATCCGTCGATATATCGAAAAGGCAGGTCTGGAAAATAAAGTTCAACTGCACATCGGCAAAGCCCAGGAGGTTATCCCTGAGCTGGAAGGGCAGTTTGATATGGTTTTTATTGATGCTGGAAAATTGGATTATGCCAGGCATTATGATTTGATCATTGACCGGGTTAATCCGGGAGGGCTGATCTTGGCAGATAATGTGCTTTGGAATGGGAAAGTGGTTTTTCCAAACAAAGACAAAGACGCCAAGACGCTTGATGCCTTCAATAAAAAAATTCGAGAAGATGATCGCGTGGAGACCATTATTTTACCTTTGCGAGATGGACTCACCATTGCGAGAAAGAAACCCTAATTTTAGAGCATGACGAATAAAGCCAGGTATCAAAAACTTATCCAGCAAATACCCGATTTTCCGGTTTTTGCCTACGACTGGTATTTGGACAGTGTCTGCGGAGCGGGAACTTGGGATGTTGTTTTTTTGGAAAAAGAGGGCCAGGATATTGGTGCCTTTCCTTATTTTCTCAAAAAGAAAGGCCCCTTCAAATACATCACCATGCCTCCGCTTTGCAAATTTATGGGTCCCTATCTCTTGCCCGAATTTCAAAATCAACCCGCCTACATCCAAGCGCTTTTTGACCGATTGCCATCGGTAAGTTCTTTTACCCAAAACTTTCATTACTCCGTGGCAACCAATCAAACGTTTCCACTAAAAGCTTTGTCTCCCAAAACGTTTTTTAGCTACCGCCTGCAAAATATCGAAGACCTGGAAACGACTCGTTCCAAATTGGCTCGGCATTACCGAAATTCTATTCTCAGAAAAGCACCAGAGACCCTAACGATTCGACATGATCTTGGAGTGGAAGCTTATTACGAAATCAATAGAAAGACTTACGCTCGCCAAGAGATGGATCCTCCTTTTAGTTTGGATTTGCTGCGCAAAAATGTAGTCGCGCTGGAAAAAAATAAAGCGGGGAAAATATTTTTCGTCGTCGATGAACAAGAACGAATTCATGCAGCGGCCTTACTCGTTTGGGATCAACAGACCGCTTGGTACCACAGTGCAGGTGGTGATCCCGAATTGCGAAAAAGCGGAGCAGGCATTTATGTGGTTTGGGAAATGATTCGCTTTGCGTCTAGCGAATTGGGTTTAAAGCAATTTGATTTTGCTGGGAGTATGATTCCTGCGATAGAAAAACTGTGGCTTAATTTTGGTGCCGCGCGACACGAATATTATCACCTGGAACATCACTTTTCCAAATTGTTTGTCGCCAGCCAAAAAGCGATGGAAGTTTTAAAGAAAAATCAAAAGTAGATATGTACTCTTGAGCGAAGCCGATTCTTTTGTCCCAGACGGAAGATAGATTTCTCCGCTACGGTCGAAATACGGGGAGAGAGGAATCCTTGTATTCCTCGGTTCGTTGCACTTCACTCGGAATGACAAGGATTTCTTTGAGTTTCTGAGTGAAGTTGATTCTTTTGATTTCCTGTGCGAAGCCGGTTCCTTCTTTGATTTCCTGAGCGAAGCCGAAGGAATCAAAAAAGACTCACATAACCAAAATGGGTCTTCACTTGTCGAAAGTCAATCGGATTCTGATTCTGTGATCCCAATGCCAGACTAAAAGCAAAGAGTCCGATTTTAGTTTCAAAAGTCAAACCTGCCCCAAAGCCATAAGGCCGATCAAATTGGCGAGTATCAATCGTCACATCTTCTACATAAGCCAGATTGGTGAAAACATAAAAGTTGGAATTGGTACCAATGAGTAAGCGGTATTCTAAAGTCAAAATGGAGTAGGCGGTAGCATTAATGGATTCTTCGTCGAAGCCGCGTAAGAGGCGGTGACCGCCTAGGCGATACTGTTCGTTGCGATAAACAGGAGCTTTCGAAAATAACATACTCCCTTCGAGGGCCAAGCGTAGTGCGCTGTTTTTTTGAACGGGGATATAGCGCTCCAGTTTTCCCGAAAGGCGATATTGAAAACTCTGAAGATCAAGCGAATCGTACAAGGCTTCCGCCTTTAATTGAGGATTATTGATGGCTAGGATTTGTGCATTCTTTTGAATCTTTTTGATCCCTGCGCCACCATTGAGCAATAGCGCCCATCCTTGGCGTGGATTGTAGCGGTAATCCAATTTTTGATACTGGTATTCCAATCCAAAAAGACTATTGCGGACATCCAATACATCGGGCAAACGACCTTGAAGAATGATTTGCGAGGTATCGATGATTTGTAAAAAAGAAGAAGCGTTTTTCCAGAAAACTTTTACATAATTGCCTCCCTCCAAAAGGTATTGAATTCCAGAGTCAAAAGTAACATCTAAAAAAGCACTGTCTCGACGATACATATTGAAATCAAAGTCGATTCCAAAAGGCAAATCTAATAAATAGGGATAGAGTACTTTTAATTCAATGCTTTGGCGCTGTGGTTGCAATTGCTGAAATTGGAAAAATATTTTCTCTCCCAATCCCAATTGATTATTCATGTCTGCGAGAATGGAGGCCGTAATGATGGGACGGGTGAGTTCGTCTGGGTTAAGTGTATTATTGCTGCGTGGCAATACACCCAGTAAAAAATCCCACCGACTGGCTTTCTTTTTTTTGAGAAATAAATTAGTGACTGCTTTGTTGCCTTTGAAGGTTAGAGTCGCATCTTTAGTTTCGCTTAAGAAAGGAAGTTCTTTGAGGCGATTTCTGACCTGTTCAATTTTTTTTCGACTATATAATATCCCTGGTTTGAGTCCCAAATAGTTTTGTAAATAGTAATCTGAAATTTTTACATCTCCTATTTGATTGACCCCGTCTAACAAAACCAAAGGCCCTTTTTGCATATTGAGTCGTGCAGTCACCTTGCTGTCTTGAATCAGAATACTATCCAGCCATACGGTCGCAAATGGAAAACCATTGTCTTCTGCATATTCCAACAAGGATTCTTGCAACAAACGTATTTCTGTATAACGAAAAGGTTTGTTTTGGTACAGGCGCTCTCGATAACCAATGCCATTGAGAAATACAGGATCGACATTATTGTTTTTTAGACGAGCCCATTCGTAAGTTTCTCCAATATAAAAATCAGCAGTCACCACGCTATCCCCCCAATGAATCTGCTCCACCGAAGCAGATAAATAAGCCTTGCCTTGTAATTGTAAAATCAAGCTGACCAATTCTGCATCCAAACTTAAGGTATCGGATACGCTTGTACTCCAAACCCAGTCTTCCCCCGTAAAAAAGTCCGCCTCTTTATCCAATACTTTTAAATCGACCCGCCAATTTTTCTGAGCAGAAATCGGCAAAGCGAAGCTCCAGCAAATGCTTAGCAAAAAAAAGAGCGCATAGTATTTGGAATGCCTAAGCATTTTGGTGCATTTTGTTCAAGTGCTATATACGTTAGTCCAAAATAGAGGTTTCGTTAATAACGTTTAGAGCTGAAATGCTAGTGCCTGATAGGACTTTATTATGAGATGGCGTCCGCAAAGCAACAATTCTTAACCACCCGACCTAGCAAACCCGCTTTTAAAGTTCAACAATCAAGCCTTGGTCAGAAGGAATCAATCCATCACAAACTGCTTGATGTTTGGCTTGTAAAGCATCCAGTCCTTCCAGTGTTTCATAGCGCAACCACGATTGAAAACTAAGAGTACATTCCTTTAAGAAGGCACCAGATTTTTGTTCAAATACTTTAGGTCCCCATTCTTTCAATCGTTTTTGGATATGCGAAGGAGCAAAGAAAAATTCTGCTCGTTCCTTGAGGAAATCGCTTTTTGCACCCGTAGCATCCCAATGGGTAATCCCTACATTGATGGAATGTATTCTTTGGTCTTTGAGGTGTTGGTGTAGCGCATTGAGGGTATCTAAATTTCCGGATAGATCAACGACTATACTTGGTATATTGGGGTCGATCTCTGTTAAATGATCATAGCTGAGACTTTGATCATATAGTTTTCTTTGATTTACTTTTTCGAGATTGTGGGAAGAGGTAAGGCCGATTACTTTGGGAGCGGCTTCATCTTGATGTAGGGCATAAGCCAAGCCAATACTGGTTTTGCTGGAAGCACTTAGGATGATGACCTGTTGGGCGCCATACCATTCCTTCGTTTTTATAAAATCCCATAAACAAAAAGAAGTAATCAACAAAGGCGAAAGCAGCATTCTAGCATTGTCTCCTGCTTTGGAGTAATCCGGTTCGGCATGAACGCGGCGATAGAGATTGTAACCTGCCGGAAGTTGACTTCGATGTGCGCTAGCATCAATAAAGTAGCCAGGCGAATTTCCTTTCGGATGCATTTTGAGCGAAGTCGCCGGAGGGAAATAACCAAAGAGTCGTTCTCCTACGGAAATATTTTCCGAGTTGGATTGTACGACATCAGCGAAGCCCCAAACAGGAATCACGCCCCATGTTTTTAAGTCTTCTTCTGCGGTGGGAAAAAATTGCCAATAGGCCATTCGTTCCCCAACTAGTGCATAAGTAATATTATTGGCGCTGTAGCCGAAGCGATCAATTTTTACCAAGATTTCCCCAGCTTCGATATTTTGTTGATCTATAGGAGTGGTTTCAATGATCCGGCTTTCGGTAAATTTATTTTTGCGTACTTGAAGTTGAGCCATGTGATTTTTTTGTAAAAAAGTGTTAAGCTAATTCTGTCATAAATTGTTGCAACTTCATCATGGCAGGCATGACGCTATTGCGAAGTCTTTGGATGATGGCTTGTTTTTCTTCATCGTCTTTAGCAGCATCTTTCATCATTTTGCTAAAGCCATCGAGGCGATTATTGTAGAGCCATTTTCTGAGTTCTTTGTCCTGTCCCCAGTTGTATTGATTCGTCATAAATATCGCCAGCATTTTAATCCAATCGGTATCGTGATTGGGTAGGGGGACGACGGCGCAAATTTGATTCTTCTTTTTATCTTCTTCATAAGTCGCTTCGATGTGTGCAATAAAGGCGGCACTAAAGACAGGCTGATAAGATCGGACGGTCTGCGGTGTAATTAGTTTTTCCTCGAAGATGGGTTTGATGGCAAAGTTAGAAATAGCACTGGCCGAACAATCGACGTGAATGATATCTGGATGGGTATCGATACTTCCCTGATCTAAAACGATTTGATCTTTTTCGATTTTTTGTACCCGACCCATTCGCACGATATTTTTGATGCGACGGAGTTCTTCTAATTCCAATTGGCTAATGGTGGCGCCATGAAACATCTTGGGTTTTACAGTCGTATCTATGCGAAGCAAAACACCTGACTTTTCCAAGCGGTCAAACAAATCAGGAATGGATTCGGCTTGCGCCAATGCTTCAAATTGAGCCGCTTGTCCTCCGATGGTGTTTTCAAAAAACTCCTCCGTAGGTTGCGTATTTTTTCGATCCAGTAACCAAGCATCTCTCGATACAATCCAGGTGATCTTATCGGGCTTGACTTGGTGTTCCAGGAGCCAGAGGCAAGCATCAATTCCGGTTTTTCCTCCACCGATCACCACAAAGCCTTTTGGTGCTTTGGGGATTTTGGGGAGATCATTGAGTGGCATAAATTGCACTTCTGGCGCAATAGAAAAATTAGGCGTATGAGTAGAAGGAACACTTGTTTTTAAATAAGTCGCATCGACCGTTTTTTTGTTGACTTTGACTTCGTAAGTGTCTCCTGTGAGAATAGATTCGAATTGGCCATTCCCGGTATAATTACACAAAGGAAAGTATTGAACCCGACCACTTGGCAATAATTTATGTCGCATGACATCATCGAAATAAGCACTCACTTCGGCACCAGAAGCAAGACCATGAAGTCCTTTGTTTAGGCCAACCTGATCTTTAATCCCCTTGCTCAATTCAGTAGAACTAACGCCGTAGAAGGCGGAAGGCTGATGTAAAGTTACAAATGGATAAGCGACATTCCAGTGGCCTCCTGGTTTTTGATACCGATCTACGATGATCATGGTGGCCTCTGTTTCGGTCAGCAATACATCGGCGAAGGCCATACCAACGGCACCACTTCCAATAATTAAATAATCTGTTTCTAACATCTTGGAGAGGGGGTTTTTCTATAGAAAAATAGGAAATGGAAATAAAAGACCATTTGGTCTTAAAGTTAAGGATTTAGCGCAATAGCGCAAGTAATTTTTAAAGGAAGTGAGGAAGATCAATAGTGTTTAACAGGAACATCTGGTGTAAAAGAGTAGAATTGACCACTTCTGAGACGAAATACAGGCTTTTTGAGAGAAATATCACCCGTTAGGGTGATTCATTTGAGAAGCATTTAGTTTATTTTGCGAGGGTAAATGTACCCATATGAAAAACCTTTTTTTTGAGAAAACACCTCTTTTCCTTTTCCTGTTATTTCTTATCCCTCATTTTTTGCTGGCAGATAGCTATATCGATAGTTTAGAAACCGTCATCAATAGTCAAGCAGATAAGACAGAGGTAAAAGAAGCTACCTTTTTGTTGGGAGAATATTTAGTCCAACGGAATCCCGAGCAGGCGGAAGCCTATGCCGATATCCTTCGCGATTTGCCTTCGGTGAATAAGGATAGTGTAGAGTGGAGCAGGATGATGTACATCTATGCTGCGAGCCATCGATGGCAGGGAAATTATAAGACGGCATTGGATTACTACCAAAAATTATACGATTATTTTAAAAGTAAAAATGACCTGCTAAATGTAGCGAGGAGTGGAAAGAAAATCGGATCAATCAATACTTTTTTAGGTCATAATGTAATGGCTCAAAAGCATTTGTTGGAATGTGGAGAAATTTATAATGCAGAGGGAACAGACCGCCAAAAGGCAATGATTAATAATTCTATTGCAGGCTTCTATGTTAGTATTGAACATGAAGAAAAAGGAAAAGAGCGATACCTAATGGCTTTAAAAGGCTTCCAAGCATTAAATGATAGTGCAGGGCTAGCCAGTGCCAATGCGAACCTTGGTATGATTTACGCCAATCAAGGTGATTTTGATAAAGCCGAAAAGCATTTGCAAGCACAAAAAATATACAATCGTGTTTTTGCGACCGGAAGAGGCATGGGATTCCATCATGACTTTATGGGCATCTTGCGACAAAAACAAGGCCGACTAAACGAAGCTTTTCAGGAACATTTAAAAGCTTTGGAAATTAGAAAAAGCTTGAGTAGTACCTATAATCTATGCGAGTCGAGATTGAATACAGGGGAAGTATTGATTAAGTTGAAAAAATACAAAGAAGCAATTTTTCATTTAAAGGAAGTTCTTAAATATGAAGAACACGAATCCTATAATCAGGAAGAGAGAGCACATGAATTATTGTCCAAAGCTTATGAAAAACTAAACGATTATCCACAAGCCTTGATGCATTATAAAGCATTTAAAACAAAAGTAGATACCCTTTACAATCGAGAATCGATTCAGGTGATTGCAGAAAAGGATGCCTTGTATAAGAGAAATGAACAGGATAGTCAAATCGCTTTGTTGAGTAAAGAAAAAGAAATTGCTCAGGCGAAACTCAGTCGCTCGAATATGTTGATCTACGGAGGTTTGGTGGGCTTGCTGCTGTTTTCTCTGTTTTCTTTTTTTATCTACCGATTGTATAAAAAGATTAAGGCCAAAAATGAAATCATTAAAAAAGCCTTACAAGAAAAAAGTTTGTTGCTACAGGAAATTCACCACCGCGTAAAAAATAACCTACAAGTGATTTCCAGTTTGCTTCGATTGCAATCGAAATTCATCACAGATGAGAGCGCCTTGGAAGCCATCAAAGATGGTCGGAACAGAGTGCAATCCATGGCGATTTTACACCAAAATCTTTACCGGGAAGAAGACATCACTGGCGTGAATATGAAAACCTACTTCACCAATCTAGTGGAAGGCATTTTCAATTCTTACAACCTCTCCAAAGATGACATCCAACTCAATTTGGAAATCGAAGATCTAAATCTGGATGTAGATACCGTCATCCCCATTGGTTTGATTACTAATGAACTCGTAACCAATTCCTTGAAATATGCTTTTGGGGAAGACATCGACAAGGCCGTCATTGAAGTAAAACTTTCCGAAATAAATGGGGAATACCAATTGATCGTAAGTGACAATGGAATTGGCATGGATGAAGAAACCATCCTCCAGGCACCAGATAAAACTTTTGGACAAAGAATGATCCATGCTTTTGTGAATAAATTAAAAGCCCAGATTCGCATCAATAATGTGGAGGGGACGAAGGTGATTATTGATATTCCTAAGTAGGACTATTCTTTAGCATTTTTTCAGCAAGAGCAGCTAAATAAAAGCGGACTTTGAGCAATTCAAAGTCCGCTTTTATATTCAGGAGATGCTTTTAGTAAAGTAATCGTCTCCAAAACACAAATCTTAGCGAGTGTAAGTATAAGTACAAGGATCATTACCCATAGTTGTTAAAATAACGGTAACCACACCATTTTCATCTATAGACCCTGGCCCGGAAACAGATGGCAATCCTTGGATAAGTTCTTGCTCGGGTACTTCAAATGTGGTAGAAGTCAAAAGGTTTGCATTAAGCGTAAATTCTATTTGATCAACAATGTGAAGTTTAATTTTCAAGTCATCCGAAGAATGGGAAGAAATTCTTCCAAAAAAGTAATTCGTGTCAGATCCACATACTACTGCAACTGTATAATCATTATGTAGATATTTGTCCTTCCATAGTTCACTGCAATCGCTACCTTCGTAGCCATTTAGACAATCGCAGATACCATCGGTACAAGTTCCGCCGTTTTTGCAGTCTACGTTTTGCATGACACATAAATCTTCTGTTTCACAATTCGTACCTATGTAGCCATCTGGACAGTCGCAGGTACCATCTATACAAGTACCACCGTTTTTGCAATCTACGCTTTGGGTGACACATAAATCTTCTGTTTCACAATTCGTACCTGAAAAGCCAGTTGGGCAATCACAGACGCAGGTTTCGGTGTTGATTACTCCGGTGTTGCAATTGGTCTCCGGGCAAGTATCGTCTTTGCACGATTGGCTGAGGAATAGTACGCTACAGACCAATAATAATAATAAATTGAGCTTTTTCATTTTTATTTATTTTTTGTCGATAAAACAATATTATCTAACAAAGGTATTGAAAATTTTGAATTTGAATTTGAAAATTAAAATGCTTTTATCCAAGTATAAAAATAAGTCCTTCACGTTTGCAAGAAAAACTTTAATACCTTTGGATTTTGAACCGTACAAAATCCATATGTCAGGACTCTATCTCCATATCCCTTTTTGCAAGCAAGCCTGTCATTATTGCAATTTCCATTTTTCCACTTCCCTCCAATACAAAGGAGAAATGGTCGCGGCGATTATCAAAGAAATTGCTTTACAAAAAAAATATTTACCCAGCCCAAAACTCGACTCCGTCTACTTTGGAGGAGGAACGCCTAGTCTGCTCAATGAAGAAGACCTGGATTTGATTTTTACTGCGATACATCAGCAGTACGAATTGGCGGCGGATGCAGAGATTACCTTAGAGGCCAATCCAGATGATTTGAATCCGGTGAAGCTAAAGGCTTTGGCCAATTCGCCAATCAATCGCTTGAGTATCGGTATCCAATCTTTTTCTGAGGCCGATTTGAAATTTATGAATCGCGCGCATAATGCGCAGGAGGCCAAGCAGTGTATTGACCTCGCGCGGGATGCGGGATTTGAGCAATTGACCGTCGATCTGATTTATGGTTCGCCGACGACTAGTGATGCGCAATGGGCGGAGAATTTAGAAACTGTTTTTGCTTATAAGGTGCAGCACTTGTCTTGCTACTGCCTGACCGTAGAGCCTGGGACCGCCTTGGGACATTTTGTAGAAAAAGGCAAAGCGCCACCAGTAGATGAAGGCAAAGCGGCGCGGCAATTGGATCATTTGATCCGAGCGAGTAGTGCGGCAGGTTTTATCCATTACGAGATTTCCAATTTTGCGCAAGAAGGTCATTTTGCCAAACACAATAGCGCTTACTGGAAAGGCCGACCTTACCTTGGTGTTGGTCCTTCCGCGCATTCTTTTAACGGCCAAAGCCGCCAATGGAATATTGCCAATAATGCCAAATACCTCAAGGCAATCGCCAAAGATCAATTGCCTTTTGAAATAGAAGAATTGACGGCGGATCAACGCTATAACGAATATGTGATGACCGGGTTGAGAACCATCTGGGGCGTGACTTTAGAAGAATTGGAAAAAATTGACCCTTCTTTTGTCGATCATTTTGTAAGCGGTGCAGCACTGTTTTTGGAAAAAGAACAGATGGAAAAAGAGGGAAGTGTTTATCGCTTGACTACCGCAGGGAAATTTATTGCGGATCATATTGCGATGGAATTGTTTTTGGTCAAGGAATAAATTTTCGAAGATTTGCTTGGAAAAAAAGAGCAGCTTAATGACGCGAAAATCATTAAGCTGCTTTTAAATATCTATTAAAAAATTAGAGCTTAGTTATTTACTTGGTTCTAGTTTTTCCAATTCTTTTTCTTCTTTTTTAAGACGTTTTACTTCCCGTACTTTGGATACGACCTTTGCAAAATATTGACGGGCTTGTCCAGAGGTTTCGATGGTTTTTAAATTTTCGAGGATTTCTTTTCGAGCATCTTCACTACCATCTGATAGTTCCAAGTGAGCTTTTAAAGCAGCGAATAAGAAACCGTAAATATTTCCTCTTTCCGGCAATGGTTCTTGGTCAAGTTTTTCTAAATCTACCACTTTGTTCTGTTCTTGTTTCCTTTCGGGAATGTCGAAAGCTCCAAAGCAATCTTGTCGTGCAGTGGGTAAAAATAAATGTTGGAAAGTATTGGCATTCGAACTTCTGTTGGTCAATTTATCGAGATCAAAAAGTTCGATGACCGTTTCCAGCATGGAAGTGTGATCGTATATGGTTTTGTCAATGACATTTTTTTCCATTAGAGGAGAGATCAAAATGGCAGGGACTCTCACGCCTAAATTGGAAAAATCGAAACCATAATCATTGAGGCCAGGGGTTGGGGTATCTCCCGGAGGGTTAGCGGCAGGAGGAACGGCGTGGTCGTAAAAACCTCCGTGTTCGTCGTAGGTGATGATTAATAAACTGGTTTCCCACAATGGAGAGTTGCGAATGATACTGTAAACAGTTGCGGCCAACTCATCTCCGCCTTGAAGGGAATCCATAGGATGCTGAGAAGATCCTCCTTTGTAACTATTATTGATGATGTCTCCATAGTTGGGTTCGATAAAAGTAAACGGAAAAGGATATTCTCCTCGAACATCTTTTGCCAATTGCTCAATAGAATCCACATCTGTTATCTGAATGCCTTTTAGGGCTGATGCTATGGGAATCTCTCCGCCCAATAAGCCATCTAGAGGATTGCCAAATAAATTCGTTTTGTCATTATAAATGCGGTAGTCCAAACCCTTTTCTTTCAATTTATCAAAAATACTACCATTCGAAAAACTAACACCATCAAAAGTTTCCCATATAAACATGTCTTTTTTAGAAGGACTGGTGTCTAGCCCGGAAGAGGAAGCTGCCATTGCAAAAAATCTATTGGGCCAGGTGGGGCCGGGGATGGAACTAAACCAATTGTCACAAACCACATATTCTTTTGCTAAGGTGTATAGTGAAGGGATTTCTGAAGCACTATCGCTACAGCGCATGATGTCGCCGATGTCGCTGCCTGGGGGCGTGGGACCTTCCGTAGTAGTGGTGGCATAGTTGGCTACAAAACCATCGTTATGGATCGGAGGATAAGGGCCGGCAGGAAATGGATTGCTTGTTCCTTTTCCACACAATTGTTCTATGGTATCCAAAAATTCGTGCCCCGGATCGGAAGGCATCGGATCTATTCCCGGAGATTTTACTTGGTAACTTACTCCTTCGTAGGAATTGGTTTCCGTACCACTTAAGCCATTGATAGTTGTGGGTTGATGGGTTCTCGCATCCTTTCCTGTGATTCCAGAAAAACCAAGCAAGTGGTCAAAAGAATGGTTTTCAAGCATTAGCACAAAGACATTTGAAATAGGGGAGTACGGAGCATAAAGTTCCATCTCATCCTGGCAGGAAGAAGAATTCATGTTGAGGTGAAACATCTCGGTATCTACCGTAAAGTTTAATTTAGAATTGGCATCTTCTTTCTCGAGCATACACTCTTTCCAGATGTCGTCTGTCAAAGATCCGTTATTCCGGTACACCCCTTTTTTGGGGCCATCTTTGATGCTTAATTTCACCCACCAATAATCAAAACCTGTTAAAAATCCGGTTTCGTAATGTACTTGAATAGGTCCAACCGTTTCTCGGGGGCCTGCCTGCCAGCTTTGAAATTCTGGTTCCCGATCAGAATAGCGATGTGCCAATTCTATCGTGGCATGAGAATCGGTTGCATTGGTAATGTAAATGAGGGTCGTTTGTTTGTCGGCCATTGTAATGTGTTTTAAGGGGTTAAAAAAAACGTACGAAAGAAGCAAGTAGCAATACTGTTGATTACTTTACTTATTTCGTATTAAATAAAATAATTATTTCTGGAAAAGACAAATTTTACTAAACTATTCTGCTAGGAAGAGAGAGGGAAGGATACGAATGAAGTGCTTTTTTTAAGCAGGTGGAAGCGTGCATTTTCAATGGAGAATAAGCATTACCTAGGAAGCTGATTTTGAATTTAATTTATTCTTACCTCGCCGATTCAATAGATTTCTAATCCAATTTGGAATAATGATGGCTCCAATAAGCAGGTAAGCATAATAAGTTAAAATCCTCCAAAGCGTAGCGATAAAGACCGCCATTCCTTCTGTGGGAATATAGTCGGTGACAAATCCCCAAAAGAATGCTTCGGCCAAACCAGAACCGCCAGGTGTTGGACTAAAGGCCATGATGACAAACATGGTTTCCAATCGAGCATACAGTCCCAACTGATGCCAGAAATCCAAAGAAGTCGTTTCTACAAAAGCAATGATAAGACAGTTGAGTAAGATAAAACGACAAGACCAGGCCGTGGCCGTACTTAGGAAAGCACCGACGTGAAAAGGCCATTTTTTATTTTTTATTTCTTTGGAGGCAATGATGATATTATCGCCGAGCTCCACTGCTTTTTTCTGATAGCGTTTTAGCCATTTTATTTTAGTAGCTCCGATCAATAATTTTTTGATGGAATTGGGATTGATAAAAAGGCCATAAAAGAAAAGCGTCCCATAAGTCATCATGAGCGTATAAGCAATGAGGAAAGTATAGCCTCTCGCGTCGTTGAAACTAAGCGTAGTCATATCTGGACGAATGATACTGGGGCCGATTAAAAAGACCAGTATCGGTAGGGTGCCTACGAAAAAAATAGTATCTAAAATTGCAGAGTAAACAACAAGGGTAGTGGTCTTGGCAGCGCTTAGTTTTTCTTGAGAAAGCACAAAAAGTGCAACCGCAGAGCCCCCTACACTCGTAGGAGAAACGGCAGAACTAAATTCCCAGATAAAAATCAATTCAATACATTTGCTCCAGCTAAATTCTTTTTCAGAAAGAATCCGCAAACGAAGCGCGTAAGCGATGTGCCGAATCACCAAAAACAACAAAGACAGACTCACCCAAAAGGTAACATGGTTCGTCCAGGCAATTTCTGCAAAGTCCTCTGGATTAAATCTACTCCAAAGCAAATAAGCCACGACACCAATCCCCAGAACAATAGGAAGAATGATTCTGGAAACCCTTATGGATTTCAGAACTTCTTGCTGTTCCTCAGTAAATTCTTCTTGGAGTTTGGTATTCAAGGACCTTAGTTGTTTTATTGTTAAAGGGTTAAATGTTAAAATTTTAAACTTCGTTGGGAATTTGAAAGGGCGAAGATACTTAGCACCTATTAAAAATTGACACTTCCCACAAAAAAATCAGAAATTCATTACCTTGTAAAACTAAACAATAATTGATGGAAGAAAGATTAAAGAAGTGGCGTTTAATCCTCGGAAAGAAAGCGGATCCTGGTGGGGAGCACGAATTGGAAGGTGCTGCGCAGGGAATGGATGAGGTATTAGAAGCGCTTTATGATACAGAAAGACAAGGAGGATTGGGTGGTTCGGCTCCGAGTGTCAATCGTTGGTTGGGGAATATCCGAGAATACTTTCCTACCTCGGTGGTACAAGTGATGCAAAAGGATGCGATGGATCGCCTGGGTTTGGAGCAAATGCTGTTGGAGCCAGAACTATTGCAGTCGGTAGAACCCGATATCAATTTAGTAGCGACCTTGCTTACGCTCAATAAAGTCATGCCTGCTAAAACCCGGAATACCGCTCGGGAAGTGGTCGCCAAGGTCGTAAAGGAACTGGAAAAGAAATTGCGGAATCCCATGCGACAGGCCATCGAAGGGAGCATCAGCAGATCGGTGAGAAATCGCCGTCCGCGCTTTAAAGAAATTGATTGGAATCGAACGATTCGACTGAACCTCAAACATTACCAAAAAGAACATAAAACCATTATTCCCGAGCGACTGGTTGGCCACGGTCGAAAAGGACAAGCTTTGCGCAATGTCATTTTATTGATTGATCAGAGTGGTTCGATGGCCACGTCGATGGTATATGCCGGAGTCTTGGGAGCCGTGATGGCTTCTTTGAAATCGATCAAAACGCAATTGGTGGTTTTTGATACTTCGGTTGTAGACCTGACCGATCAATTGAGTGATCCGGTGGAATTACTTTTTGCGACCCAATTGGGTGGTGGTACGGATATCAATAAAGCCGTCGCATATGCCGAGACTTTGATTAGCAATCCTGGCGATACCATTTTGGTTTTGATCAGTGATTTGTATGAAGGTGGCAATGAATCAGAAATGATCAAACGCGTAGCGGGCATCAAAGCTTCGGGAGTTCAGTTTATTACCCTCCTGGCGCTAAGCGATCAAGGGGCACCGATGTATGACCGCTCGGTTTCTGCTAAGTTTGCGGCATTGGATATTCCTGCCTTTGCTTGTAGTCCAAATCTGTTTCCGGATTTGATGGCTTCGGCGATTAAGAAGGAATCTTTGGGGCAATGGATGGCTCGCCACGGGGTGGTGGCGAAGTAATTTTACTCGTTTTAGCTTTGCTAATATTTTTCAATTACTAGAAAAGCCCACTGCTTCACAACAAAGGTCATAGCCCGGATAGGCCTGCATCCGGTATTCTCTGATCTGCCCGTCAAAAGTAGATTCCCAACCTTCCTTTTTGGAAAGGCAAGACATCCAATGAATGATATCGGCGTGTTCTATTTCAAAGCCTTTTTGGTATAAGTAATCTTTGACTTCTAAAGTCGTCACTACCTTATTGAGGTTCAATAAAGTGAGTGCGGCATAGCGAATGGTTTTGAGGTTCGGCAATTTTCGGAGCGAGTAGTGTTTAGACATAGGATAGTGAGGAGCAATAGCTTTTAGTAAATTAGTGGTTTTAGTTGTTTTCATCATTTAGGATCGTTAAAAGTTGGGGCCGAATTTATTAGACATCTCCATTCACCCGGCCCCAATCACACACTTTAACAGCACAAAACGAATATATTTAAGTTTTTTGTTTAAGTTGTATCACAATATAGGTGATATAATCCAATGGTTACAAGTTTTTGATTATATTTTTTTGAAAAGAATGTTTTTTGCTTATAGTGAGTTGAGGGAGGGAATTATTTGGTGGTTTAGTTGAGGGTATTATTGTCTCATAATGCAAGTCATTGAATCATTCAAATTTATTCTTCTAAAGATTAGAACCAATACAACAATTATTCAAAAAGCTGAATACCAACACAATGCATTTCATTACCCTAAATCAAGCAAAAATCGTAAATTGTGATACTATCAAATGATACGATCACCAAGCCAGCATACGACATCACCAAACAAATTCTAAAACGACTTATTGCGATTGCAGAAAAGGTAGAAGAAGCAAATGCTACTCTCTTTCGGACGCCCTCTCCTGAATTGCGGAAAAAGAATGGAGTAAAGACTATTAAAGCATCCTTAGGAATGGAAGGGAATGTCTTATCAGTAGATCAGATTACAGCCATTATTAAAGAAAAAAAAAGTGCTTGGACCTAAGAAAGATATCCTTGAAGTTATGGATGCCACTTCCATTAATACAGCACCTCAATAAAAAATAAAAAATAAAAAATATGAGTTTTTACTTTAACGTAGTATCAGAAAGAAAAGTCACCTATAAAAGTCTGGCCAATAAAATAGACTTTCCAAGTCTGGAATATTCCAACGATTTTCTGGATTCAGAGGAGGAGATAATTGGGACGAAAATTTTTATACCTCAAAAATCAACTAGAGGAATTACAATTAGCAAAGACGAGCAAGGCTATTCCATTGGAATTAATGTAATCGCGAGTGAAGAAGATTTTAACCTGGCCATTCAAACAACAAAATGTATTTCTGAATTGACCGAAGGATCAATTATCGCGGAAGATTCAGAAGAGCATATAGCAAGGAGTGAGCTTAGTGCAAAATACAATCAAGCTTGGATAGACGGAATTAAGACGCTTGGAGCAAATGTTTTGATCGAAAGAATTGGAAAAGAAAAGGAGATACTTTCAGTAGGTTGTTGTTATATGACTTATGCCGTAGGTCCAAATGTCAATAGCCAATTAAAATATTCGAATGAGGAAGAATATTATCACGCACTAGTAAAACACATTCAGAAAACTCAGTTTTTCGACAGGAATAAATATGTAATTCCCAATCTACTATTTGTATCGAATAAAGAGACCAAGGCTCAAAAAAGAATCCTGGTGTTTTATCCGACTGGAAGTGAATTTCTTTCTCAAGCTGACTTTGTTGTTTTCCCTGTAGGAAATGGAAGCTATGAAATTCCATACGAGATGCTAAAAGATATCGCTACCGATAAGTTTAGGTTAATTGATGAAACGCAGTATGTGGTGGAGCCCTTAACGGAGGAAGAATATGCACAAATAATCCAATCTATTGAAACGGAATTGGGGAAGGTGAGTGAGGCGGATTTGAAAAATAGGTATTCGGAATTGACCGACCATGAACTCAACGATGAGTTCAATCGAATTACTTCCATTCCAGACGCGAGAATTAAAATTTTTGCTTTAGTAAGGATGACTGCTTTAATGTCAGAATATGAATCAAGAGGTTTGGATTTACCAAATGCAAGCGGCAAGGCTGTTGAGGATAAACAAGAACCAACACCGCCTAAACTTACTAGGAAAGTAGAAACACGTAAAATAGAAAGCCAAAAACCTTGGTGGAAATTTTGGTAGAATATTGACTTTAAGAACATACACTTGCGCTCTGTTTTCTGCGAACGCATCAAATCCTAATTGTAACTACTTCAACCCACAACTTTAGTTGTGGGAGAAGGAATAGACTTTGGAGATCAACCGTTTCAACGGTTTTGAGAATTAGTGACCTATGAAAACGATCAAAACCGTTGAAGAGTTACCTTCATTCCTCTTCCTACAACTAAAGTTGTGGGTTATACTTTTGATGCGTTTAACCTATTAGGTCTGACTAAAAAAAGTATTTTTAATTGAAGAATTTTATCTTTGGTATCTTAATAAAACAAGAAAACAACCACCATGTACAGAAACCTACTCTTCCTCAGTTTCTTCTTCCTCCTTACCGCCTGTCAAAATAAAACATCCACGAGTTCTTTTACGGGAAAAAAAGTAAGCAATGCCGCAGAGCTAAAAGAGGCGATTGCCAAGGCAAAGGCAGGCGATGATATTATACTCTCCAATGGTATTTGGAAAGATGTACAAATTAATTTTTTTGGAAAAGGAAGCGAAGCAAAACCGATTTCCCTGCGAGCAGAAACACCCGGAGAAGTTTTTATGGAAGGGCAATCTTGCCTTCAATTATCCGGAGAGTATCTGCAGGTAGAGGGCTTGTACTTTAGAAATGGCTATACGCCTTCCCGTGCGGTGATCGAATTTAGAAGGAACAAAGATTCTTTGGCAAGACATTGTAAAGTGAGCCACTGTGTGATTGAAGATTACAATCAGCCTCGGCGAGATAAAGGCGACCTTTGGGTAGAGTTCTATGGAAGACACAATACATTTGACCATTGCTACCTTGCAGGAAAAAACAATCAGGGCCCAACCCTAAGAGTGGATATCAAAGGCAATCAAAGCATCAATAATTATCACCAAATCACCAATAATTATTTTGGCCCAAGACCTCGAAAAGGTGGCCCCAAAGCAGAAACGATCCAACTCGGAGATAGTTATACTTCCATGTCGCCCTCCTATACTACGGTAGCGAACAATTTATTCGAAAGGTGCAATGGCGAAGTAGAAGTGATTTCCAGCAAGACGAATTTCAATGAATTTAGAAACAATGTGTTCTATAAAAGCGAAGGTTCTCTGGTCACGCGACATGGGAACTACTGCAGAATTGATGGCAATTATTTTATTGGCGATGGCAATGAAAATGTAGGAGGCGTTCGCTTGATTAATACTGGACATTGGGTGGTGAATAATTATTTTTACAAGCTAAAAGGACAAAATTTTAGAAGCCCACTTGCCATTATGAATGGTATTCCAAAATCTCCCCTCAACCGTTACAACCAAGTAACGGATGTCGTCGTGGCACACAATACTTATATCAACTGTGATGACCCCTGGCATTTTGGAGTGGGGACGAATGTCAGTCAAAGAGAAGTGCTTCCGCTTTCTGAAATCAGATCTGCGAGAGCTATTAGAACGATTGTGGCCAATAATATTATTTACAATGAAAAAGGAGATGCCCAAGTCATCGTCGCTCATGACAAAATTGATGGAATTACTTTTAAAAGCAATCTCACCAATAATCAAAATGCGAAAACAGCAAAAATAGAAGGTTTGCAGGTAGCGGATTTTACAATCTCGAATGTCGCGGAAAATATCTATGTTCCTGGTAATTTGCCAGCAATAGAACTATACCATGGCTTTGATTTTGAAACGATTGAAAAAGATCTTTTTGGGAATGCGAGGAAAGATGAAAATTCAATCGGCGCAGTGGCAGGTTCTCTTGCCAAAGATCCGATGATCCTGGATAAGAAAAAATATGGCCCACGCTGGTTTTCCAATGAGCAGCCAGAAGTAGCTGCTGAAACCCATGCCGTCGCTAGCACAGCGGAATTGTTAACAAAGCTTAAAGCCGCGAAAGGTGGGGATGTCATTGAATTGGCCGCAGGCTCGTATGAGCTAAATCATTCATTGGTCATTAATAAAAAAATATTGATCCAGTCAAAAGAGGAAAACAATAAGGCAAAGTTGATCTATGCAGGAGCGGCCAAGAGTCCTCTTTTTGAAATGCATCCCAAGGGTAATTTGACTTTGGAAAAAGTCGTTTTGGTCGGGAAAAATAGCCAATATTTATTTGCTACCTTGAAAGAAAACATGTCGAGTCATTACAATTTGACCGTCTCAGAATGTGCAATCAGTAATTTCGATTATGTGCTGAAAGCTTACAAAGAAAGCATGGCTGATGACATTGTTTTTTCCAAATCCTCTTTAAAAAACTGCACCAATGGAATTGAACTTTCCGAGGAGACGAACGACAAAGGAGATTATAATGTTGAATTTCTAAGCATTGATAATTGCCAATTTGAAAATATAAAAGCCAATGTTGTCGATTACTATCGCGGAGGTTATGATGAATCGACGATAGGAGGGAATTTACTTATTCAGAATAGTGCATTTACAAATTGTGGGAGCGAAGAAAAGAATGGCATTTTGTTGAATACCAGAGGAATTGTCAATGTAGCTATTTCCAAAAATACGTTTAAAAATAATCGCGTAAAGTTAGTGGCTTTGTTGTGGGGAGCTAAAAATAATACGCATGCTGAAAATGTGATTTCAAATTCCGGGAACTTATTGGTGGAGGAGAATTTGAAATTGAAATTGGTGTATTAGGTTGGAAGAGAAATAGGTGTTCCGCAGATTGCGATACACGAGAGTAGGCATTAATGCTCAATCAAACTTTAAGACAAGCCAAAAAAATAAAAAATGAAATACCTAGCCCTCTTCACCTGCCTGTCTATCATGGCATGTTCCACCAAGAACAATGCCCAAGAATCTACGGCTCCAACAGAACTCAATTCCTATTTAGTAGCCCTTTTAGATACCATCTATAGAATGGAACAAGAGCCACTTGAATTGAGCCATGAATTAATGAGAGCCCATGGCGCAGAATCGCTTGAGTTTCAAGAACAACAAAAAATTGTTTATAGAAATCATGCGATTAATGAAAAAAAGATAGCAGCGATCCTTGCAGAATATGGCTGGCCAGGAGAGGCTGTTATTGGAGAGCAAGGCAGCTTGACCATCTGTAATGTGATTCAACATTCCGACAACGAAATACGACTGAAATATCTTCCAATGATGAAAAAAGCGGTGAAAGAAAAAAAATTACACCCGCGATTATTGGCAAGAGCAGAAGATAGAATCGCCACGGAACAAAACCAATTGCAAATCTATGGCGGGCAAATGAAATACTATCCAGCAACTAAAAGCTTTAATGTATGGCCCATCTATGATCCCGAAAATATTGATAAAAGAAGAGCAGCAATAGGGCTCGGTCCAATTGCAGAACATTTGAAAAATAGATTTGATTTTGAATGGAATCTCGAAGAACAAATAAAAAGAACCGCAGCGTTTGAAGCAGAAATGAAAAAGGTCAAAAAATAACCCATGGAATACTTTTTTATTCTCCTTGGGTAAAGACAGAGATGATATCTGACTTTGCCGACAACTGCGTTTAGTCGAATCGTTTTGCCCTAAAAAACGAAAAGCCTGCTGCGTTCTAATTCCCACCCATTTCTCTAAATTACAATTTCGTTTTCTTCCTACTGCACACGTCTTAAATATTTACTAGTCGTAAATGTTTAGCCCTACCCCTGTGTCACGTTTAAACATTTGTTTACTTATAAGACCAACTGACAGTAATTACAAACTCTAATATCTCCATCTTCAAAGGGTGATCACCAAAAGTAAATTTCTTTAGATGATTTAAGGTACAGTACCTAATCTTCTAGAATAAGATTAAACTATTCTCTGGAGCATGTCGAAAATCCATTAAAAGAGTAGACATTATTTTAAAAAAAAGATCACAATGAAAAAAATTATTCTACTATGCTTTTCTATGATGCTTGTATTCAGCATCAATGCCCAAGTGACTTGGACCAAAAAAGTGAATACTTACACCAATGGCATTAATAATCTGATCAAAGGAGGAACTACCGGCGCCAACGATGCAGGGGCTTCTTCCTTAGAAGTTTTACCCAGCAATAGAGAGGGGTATTTCGAATTCACTATATCCTCTTCTGGCGCTAAAGTAATTGGTGTTTCACACGAAGACAATGATGGTTTGGCTGAAAGTGTCGATCATGGTTTGTATGTGTCTAGTACCTTCATTGCCTACATGAAGAATGGTGTTTTTGTGACTCCACTAACCTCGTCGGTTCCCGCAGCGAGTTCTTCCAATAATGTGACCTATAAGATCGAAAAGAAAGATGGAATTTTGTCCTTCTTTTACAAAACGGCTTCCACTTCTTATACGCTTTATCATTCTGTATCAGCGCTTGAAATTGGAGACCTGGTGGCAGATGTAAACCTTTATTTCAATGCCGACTTGATCAATAGTGCTTCGCTCACTTTGGATCCTATAACTCCCTCAGGAGATAGCGATTGGCTACAAGAATCTACCAATGCCATCCCTACTTCCATCAACGATAATATCTATACCAATGGAGATGTAAGAGTACAAAATGGAGTGGTTCAATTTACTGGAGGAGGAGGTACTAAGTCAACGGTATCTGGCGGACACCATTTTTTATGGCTTCCTGAAAAATATGCTTTAAGAGCAGGAGCATCTTGGGGCGGAGAATGGGATGACCCTCTGGTGGGGTATGGTTCTATTGCAGGAGGTTTGAATAATGTAGCATCTGGATTGGGTTCCTTTGCAACAGGGAATGGTAGTATAGCGAATGGGTCAAGTGCCGTAGCGATAGGAGCGAATAACTTTGCGTATTCTGCGGGATCAAGTGCTTTTGCCTTGGGAGTGGAGTGCTATGCATACGGACGCGATGCATTTGCGGCCGGAAATAATTCAAATGCGACCGGAACGGGCGCCGTTGCTTTAAGTAATGCAGAGGCGATAGGAGAGTATGCAATAGGAATGGGACAGGCCGCTTCTGCTAGAGGAAATTCAGCAATTGCCATTGGAAACAATGCCGAGTCCAATAATGACAATGCAGTTTCTTTGGGGTCTAATTCAAGAAGTTTGGAACAGAATTCTTTTACCTTGGGTCGGTTTTTGGAAGCTCGGGAAGAAAACGGTTTTGTTATTGGACTAGGAGAATCTAATGCTAATCGTTTGACTAATTCTGATCCAAATTCTTTGATGGTTGGTTTTAATAGTACCCTTCCAACGCTATTTGTTGGCAATAGCATTACGGGATCTGGTGGCAATCAACGTTGGGGAAAAGTGGGGATCGGTACCGATAGACCAAGAGCTTTCTTGGATGTAAGATATGGTTGGAGAAATGGCGAATGGAGTCGTGGAGATTATAATGCGATCTTCGATACCCGAAGTGGTTGTTACGACAATGTTGTTTTGGATATGGCAGGAGGCGTTTGTAATAGTGCGGCCTTGATCGTCAACAGAGGAGGAATAGAAACTTTTAGGTTGTATGCCAATGGTAGTGCGACGGCTAATGGTATGTGGTTGTGGTCGGATAAAAAATTCAAATCTAAAATCAATGCCATCAAAAATCCCCTATCTATTATTAACCAGTTGGAAGGGAAAACCTATGATATGAAAATCACCAGAGACGCGGAAGCGGAGGCGTCTTATGGATTTATTGCACAGGAAATACAAGAGGTTTTACCGGAGCTTGTTAAAGAAGGAACCGACCAAACTTTAGCCGTAAATTATACGGCCATTATTCCAATCCTAACGGAAGCCATGAAAGCACAGCAAAAGCAAATTGAAGCAAAGGATCAACAAATTGAAGAGCTGGAAAATACTTTGCAAGACCTTGCCAATACCGTAAATGAAATTAAGAATGATCTCGATCGAATTTGTACTGAAGGTTGTGTGGGATTGAATATTGAAAAGGAGAATGCAGAAGAGACTTTAAATATTCCTACTTATCTAAGAACGGCATGGCTGGGCCAAAATTATCCAAACCCTCATTCTGGAGCAACAAGTATTCAATACTTTGTACCCGAAGGTGCCGAAAGAGCAGAGCTAAGAGTTGTCGATCTACAAGGAAAATTGATACTCACACAAACACTTGATATCAGTTTGGGAGATATTGAATTTGAAGATGCCCGTTTGGCTAGTGGCGTTTATTTGTATTCTTTGCTAGTAGATAATGTGGTAGTGGATTCGAAAAGAATGTCTTTGAAGAAGTAAAAATTTATTGTACTATAATTTAAAAGCCCTCAATTCTTCCTGGAGTTGAGGGCTTTTTTGTGGAAACTGCAAGAGGCTTGAAAAATGCCTCACTGATGTCAAAGTAGTAGGATTGATTCGTAAAATCAATTGTAGATCCTAAAAAAAGCTTAGGTTTGAATACAATTTTGAAGAAGCTTATTCTTACGGTTTAAAAATGCAATGATGAATATTAGAAAAGAAAAAAAGAACAAACACCAAAGGGTGGATTTAGGAAATACTTTATCCATTTTGACTATCTTCCTCTTTGTCTTGTTGGCAGGAATAGCTTGTAATGGAAAAGGGAAAATCCCTACAAAACCTCCGGTAAAACCAGTACTCCAGAATAAACCGAAAGTTGCCACGGAAAAAGCAGACTCCATGATAGCACCCAATCTCTCAACGAGTACCGAAAAAATTAATCAATATAAAGAAGGCCAAAAAGATGGCTTGTGGAAAACTTTTTATACTAACGGCCAATTAAAATCCGAAGGCCATTATGCACAAGGTTTAAAAGAAGGTTTGCACAAAGAATGGCAAGACAATGGCCTTTTATTACTGGAAGGTTTTTATGCCAATGGCAAGGCCAATGGCTTAATGAAGTGGTTTCACGAAAGAGGGCACCTGGCTGGCGAAGGAAATATGAAAGAGGGAATCCGATATGGAAAATGGACCATTTGTGATGTGGAAGAAAATGGTTTTTGTATTGAAGCCTTCTTTAAGGAGGGAAAAAGAGATGGCGTATGGACCATTCGACACGAGCAGGCGAGAGATAAAATATGGAAGGAAGAAACTTATAAAAACGATAAATTGATTTCCGAAAAGTGTTGGGATGTAAAAGGAAATGTCATTGAATGCGAGTAAAAAAAAGAAAAGAATGTCAATAATAATAGACCTTAAAACCATTAAGTCCATCGTGGAAAAAGTGGATGTCGTGGCGGCAATGAAAGAAGGATTTATCCAGTACAGCAATGGAAACACGGTGGTGCCACCAGTAGGAGAATTGCTCTTTGAAGATCCGCCTGGTGATGTGCACATCAAATACGGTTATATCAAAAAGGACGATTTCTATGTCATTAAAATCGCTTCTGGGTTTTATGAAAATACTAAATTGGGCATCTCTTCCAGTCAGGGGCTGATGTTGTTGTTTAATCAAAAGACGGGACAGCTAGAATGTGTCTTGCTGGACGAAGGACACCTGACCAATATCCGTACCGCTGCCGCCGGTTCTCTAGCGGTCAAGCATTTTGCACCGTCCCCAATAAAAGCCGTAGGAATTATCGGAACGGGCGTTCAGGCAAAACTACAATTGCTTCAATTGCAAGAAAACAATCCCTGCAAAACCGTTTGGCTCTGGGGAAGAAACAAAGCCAATGCCCAGGAATTAAAAACAGAATTAGGACCTGATTTTGAAGTACACCTGGCAGACCGCCCCGGAGAAGTTGCTCGAAATGCAAATGTAATTTTTACAACGACTGCGGCTAAAAACCCTCTGCTCCAAGCTGAAGACATCCAACCCGGAACCTTGATTGTTGCCGTAGGTTCTGACACGCATACCAAACAAGAATTGGAGAGTGCCATTCTCGAAAAAGCAGATTGGGTGATCGCGGATAGTATTCCACAAAGCAAAAACAGAGGAGAAATTTATCAAGCCCTCAAGGCAGGGGCTATTACCGAAAAGAAGGTCGTAGAATTGGGTAAGGCGATACAGGATTCCAATTTGCAAGGAACCCCTAGCGATCAAGTGATCGTGGTGGATCTTACTGGCGTTGCGGTTCAGGATATTATGATTGCCGCTGCCGTATATTCCAGTTTCCAAAAACAAAATAAACAAGGATGTTAAAATATGTCAGCAACAAAGGAGAAAGCCCCGCGGTAGACATAGAAACGGCGATTCTAAATGGCTATGCACCAGATGGCGGACTTTATGTTCCCGAGCAATTGCCTCAACTATCAGCGGAGCAATTGGCGCAATGGAAGCCACTGTCTTACCAGGCACTTGCCTTTGAAATACTTTCCTTGTTTATTGATCGGAGCATCGTACCCGCAGAAGATTTGCGAGCGATTATCGATACCGCTTATCGTACTTTTGAAAAAAAAGAGATCATTCCTATTCACCGGTTAAAGTCCCGAGAAAATACTTATATCATGGAATTGTTTCATGGTTCCACGCTTTCCTTTAAGGATGTCGGGATGTCTTTCCTAGTGAACCTGATCAATTTTTTTCTAAAAAGGAAAGGCGAAAAACTTTCGGTAATTGTGGCAACAACAGGAGATACGGGGCCTGCTGCCGCCAGCTATGTTGCCGGAAAGCCAACTTTGGATGCCTGGGTTTTGTACCCCAAAGGATTGATCACGGATGAGCAAGAACGACAAATGACTACGCTGCCGGATCCCAATGTTCATGCTGTAGGAGTGTTTAATTGTCCGGATGGTGGGGATGATCTGGACGTGGTTATTGCGAAGTTATTTGCCAATTCAAGGTTTAAAGAAAAAGTAAAATTGTCGAGTGTGAATTCTTTGAACTGGGGGCGGATTATGATTCAGACGGTGCATTATTTTTACGGCTATTTGCAAGTAGCGGATACGATTGGCGAAGCGATGAGTATGGCGGTACCTTCGGGGGGATTTGGAAATTTGTGTGGTGGCGCATTGGCGCGCAAGATGGGTTTGCCGATCAATAATTTTATTGTTGCCAATAATAAAAATGAATGCTTGCATCGACTTTTTAGCACCGGTGTTTTTTCAAAAAAACCGATATATGAAACGCTTTCCTCGGCCATTGATATTTTGATTCCCATTAATTTTTGGCGCTACTTGTATTTCTGTGTGGATAGAGATGCCCAAAAAATAAAAGCGTGGACGGAGGAGTTTGATCAAACAGGAAGTGTTCGGTTGGATGAAAAAACCTTTGCGGCTTATCGGGAAGGATTTTTGTCTAAAAGCATTTCTGATGAAAAAACCATAGAGACTATTCGGCAAACCTTTGCAGCGGAAGGCTATTTACTAGATCCTCACACTGCTGTGGCCTTGGCGGCGACAGATTTGTTGAGGGATCAAATTGGCGATCATAAAGTCGTCTGTTTGGCGACTGCCCATCCCGCAAAATTTTCTACCATTATTCAAAAAGCATTGGATGTTTCCACCTTGCCGGAAGCGGCGACTCATTCTTCCATAGAGATTGCAAAAAGACGTTGTCAAAAAGGATATACGGCCGATCATACCCACCTGGAAGAAGCCTTATTGGAAGCGATGGAAACGAACTGGGAACAAACTCAAAGAAATAGCAAATAAGAATGGAACAATACACGCGTTTGTCAAAAATGGAGATCGAAAACCTTGCTGCAAAATTTGGTATTGATGAGATCACTTCTTTTAAATTATTGAGCGGCGGTTCTGAAAATACCAATTATTTAATAAATGCGGCAAGTGGCAAATATGTCTGCTGTATTTGTGAACAAAAGTCGCCGGAAAAAGCCAAAGAGTTGGTACATCTTTTAGAGCACTTAAATCAAAATCATTTCCAAACTTCTAAAATTGTTTATACCCCAAAAAAGGAATCCATCCTTGTCTGGGAGGGAAAACCGATAATGATCAAACACTTTATAGAGGGAACAATTCAAAAAGACTTAGCTCCGCATTTATTAAAATCTATTGGAAGAGCATTGGGTAAATTGCATCAAATAAAAGCACCCGATTATCTTCCGAAGGAGTTGGGGTATGGCAAGGAACAATTTGGAAAGGTAAAGCAATATGCCGCCCATTCTTCCTTCGATATTTGGCTAAGGGAAATCGAAGCCTACCTCTCGCCATTTTTCGAATTGGATTTGCCAAAGTCTTTTGTTCATAGTGATCTTTTTTGGAACAATGTCATCGTCAACGAAGCGGAAGATGCGATTACCATTTTGGATTTTGAAGAAGCGGGCTATTATTATCGAATTTTTGATATTGGAATGACGATCATCGGAGTTTGTGCCGAAGAAAAAATGGTGAATTTAGAAAAGGTAAGTCATCTCTTGGCGGGCTATCAAGAGGAAGTCCAATTGTCAGAGCAAGAAATCCAGGCCTTAAAAGCCTTTACCATTTATGCTGGCGCAGCCATGACCTTTTGGCGGCATCAAAACTTTCATCACATCAAACCGGACCCTTTGTTTTTTGATCACTATTTGGGTTTGAAAGTTTTGGTAGATGATTTGCTGGAGCGAGAGGAGGATTGTTTTTCTCGTTTGTTTGAGGGCGATGAATAATATTTGACAGCCCGAAAAATACGATTCGAAAAAGCGCCTTTAGGTGCGACACGGCCTTAGAAGATTATTCTGCTGACCGTAATGTGATAAGTAGCATAGTAAAAGAAATTGCAAGGAACTAAATCTCCTCTCCCTTTGTTCCTCCATTTCACCGACTCCTTTCCTCACTCCTTTAAAATCAAAATTCAGCCCATG